>PBNL01000024.1 GCA_002723115.1 Methanobacteriota archaeon
CCCGCCAGGGATGTATATGGTCGCCGTATCCAATCAGAGCGGCACTGCGATTCAGAAATTGGTGGTTGAATAACCTCTGAAAATGAACCATTCTTTTTTACGTAAAGCGATTTTCACAATTGCTTCTTTCCTTTTGGGCGGCTTCTTTGCTGTAGCCCAAACTAGCCCATCATATTCCCACCCTCACGCAACTCTTTTAGGCGATGGAGGTCAGGGAATTGTTTTAAAGTTCGACTTTGCTGACCCATCGTTTATAACAGTGAGCACTCCTGATGGAGATGCTATCATCCCATCAGTTGGAGATGATACACCGCTTATACTAAAAGGAGCGCCAGCACTTAGTAAGTCGACTGTAGCAATGATGATTGATGGTCAAGCGCGTACAGAAGTAGAAATTCTAAATTCAACTTTTACGGATTACACCGATATCGATGTGGCTCCGTCAAAGGGAAACCTTTACAGAAATACTGACCAAAATTCAGTTGAATATGTGAAAGGGCCACAATACGATATGGATCAGTTTTACCCTAGCAACTTAGCTACTCTAAATACGCCATACATTCAACGTGGAGTGAGGGGTCAGGCGGTTTGGGCTTATCCTATGCAATACAATCCTGTGCAAAGAACTCTTAGAGTTTACTCATCAATAACATTGAGGGTAATCGAAGTTGAGGGGGAAAGCGAGAACAAATTGGCAGAGAGTTCAACAGCTCGATTAACTCCAGAACTCAACGACGCATTTTCTAGAAGATTCATCAATTCAGAAACAGTAAATAGTAGATACGATTACATCCCAGAACACGGGAAACTTGTGATAGTAACTGACCCTATGTACGACGATGTTCTTGCTCCATTCATCCAGTGGAAAATTGAGAAGGGATTGGAGACTGAAGTAGTCTACGCTTCGGATTTAGGTGGAGTTAATGCAATTAAGAATTTCTTAGCAGATGACTACAACAACAACGGATTGACTCATGTGATTATCGCTGGAGATGAAGACCAAGTTCCATCTGAACTAGTAACAAATGGAGGTGGAACGGGATATTGCGATCCATGTTATTCTTATGTTGAAGGAAACGATTCTTACCCAGAATTTTTTGTAGGCCGAATGATTACTCACAACGTTTCAGAGATGGAAAGCGTTGTTGAAAGACATCTTCAATACGAGAAGAATCCGTACATGGATGAAGGTTGGTTTAACGATGCTATCGGAATTGGTTCGAATGAAGGCCAGGGAATTGGTGATGACGACCAAAGTGACTGGCAACACCAAAACGCAATTAAGGATCTTCTTCTAGCTTATGGCTTTGATCAAGTTTGGGAAGTTTATGAAGGTAGCCAATGTGGTTCGTCAGTAAGTTCAGATGGAACGCAAGACGAGGCTGGAAATCCAAACGCCGGTGACATGATCACCATTGTAAACAAAGGCCAAACTGTAATCAACTACTGTGGTCATGGCTACCACGAAGGAGTAGCTACATCAGGATTTGATGTGGACGCCGTAGAGGATTTGAACAATACAGGAATGTACCCATTCTTTATGGCGGTTGCATGTTGTGTTGGTGATTTTGATGAGGGAGAAGGAAGTGGTGATTGTTTTGGTGAGGTTTGGTCTAAAGCAACAGCTTCGAATGGAGATGGAATCGGTGGTATTGGTGGCGCTTTCTCAAGCGTACTACAAAGCTGGGCACCACCTATGGAAGGCCAAGACGAAATGAATAACCTCATCGTTGAACAAGGCGCAGTAGACATCCGTCACACAACTGGCTCTATTGTTACTCACGGTTGCTGTAGTATGAATGATGAGTATGGAACAGATGGCGATGAGATGACAGATACATGGTGCATATTCGGAGACCCTTCGACTGTACTTAGAACTGCAACACCGCTCCAACTACAGCTAACTCACCAAGACGTCTACTTCCTAGGCACACCAAGCATACAAATAAGCTGCAGTGTCGAAGGAGCTTATGTAGCTATCACAGAGGGTGACCAAATTTTAGGTACAGCCTTCGTAGATGGGGGCGTTGCAGACATCACTTTAAATGCACCACTTAGTGTACCAGGTGAAATTCTAATTACAGGTACTGCATATAACACCATCCCTTACCAAGCAACAGTTGAAGTCGTGCCTGCTGAAGGACCATACGTTATTGCAAACAATCCTGTAGCAGATGACATCACTGGTGACCTTGACGGCTCTGTAGACCAAGGCGAATCAATCACACTTGACCTCAACTTAGAAAACGTTGGAATTGAAGTGGCTGAGGATGTGCAAGTTGTTGTTTCAACTGAGGATGCTTGGGTGAATATCACAAACGGAACTCTATCTGTTGGAGACATCGCAGATGGAGCTAACTTAATTGCTCAAGGGTTTGCATTTGATGTAATTGGTGGCGTTGAAGATGGCCACGTAGTCCTTTTCCTTGTTGATATAACTGATGCTAATGGAAATACTTGGAACACTCAGTTTAGCATCACACTCAATGCCCCTTCTTTAGAAGTCGTGGGATTAGAAGTTGTAGACGGAGGTAATGGAATCATGGATAGTGGTGAAAACGTTGATCTTGTTTTTGAGATCGCAAACATTGGACATGATTTGGCTTATTCTCTTGAAAATTCAATTGTTATTTCTAACCCAAACCTCACAGTAAACAACGCTTCATTTTCGTCTGGCAACCTATCAGAAGGAACTAGCACATTTGCAACATTTAATGTTGACGTAAGTCCCGATGCTGGAGCTGGTGAATTAGCAACTATAGATTTTACAGGCGTTGCTGGATTGTATTCAACTGATGATTCATTTGTAGAGGTAATCAACCTCATAATTGAGGATTGGGAGAGTGGAACTACAGATCAATTCGATTGGGAGATGGATGGTAATGCAGATTGGTTTGTTACAGAGAACGATCCATATGAAGGAGTTAATTGCTTGCAATCTGGTGACATTAGTGATAATCAAAACTCAACTCTAACAATTGAAATAGATGTGTTGGCTGAGGGTGAAATTTCATTCGCTAGAAAGGTAAGTTCTGAGGGATCATATGATTTCCTTTACTTCATCATTGACGGTGAAACTATAGCTGAATGGTCAGGAGAAGAGGATTGGGCAGTAGAAACTTACACTGTTGATGAGGGGCTTCATACTCTTGAATGGACTTATGAAAAGGATTTTATTGTTACTGATGGAGAAGACGCCGCATGGGTAGATGATATTGTACTACCTCCTTTCTGTTTTATAAATGCTGAAATCACTTCTAGTCAGTCTAATGGAGTTCTTTGCCCTGGAACAACTGTTACTTTAAGTACATCTTCAAATTTTGATGCACTTTGGTCAAATGATGCAACAACTTCAAGCATTGAAGTAAATGAACCTGGTGAATACTGGGTGACTCTATCAGATGATTCAGGATGTTCAGGAACATCAGATCCATACGTTTTAGAATTAATTGAACCTACGCAGGCTGATGCATCTATCAATGGACAGCTTGGATCTTGTTCAGGAGGTTCACTTGAATTAGATTTCTGTGCAGGTGGAAGCTACACTATTACATTGCCTAATGGTGTTGCTGAAACATATGAAGTAGAAACCGGAGAATGTGTTTCTTATGCTGTTGATATTGAAGGAACATATTCGATCAACTTCACAGATGTATGTGGTTCAACTCTTGAAGACATGGAATACGAAGTTGCATACTATGGTACACCATCGGCACCTTCTGTGTCTGACATACAAATACCTGAGCCAGGTATCGCAGAATTCACAGGCGCACCTACATCAGCTCAATGGTATGCAACCGAAATATCTAGTGAGGTACTTGGCACAGGATCTACATTCTCAGTTGAGGTGACAGAATCTACTACTTTTTGGGTTTCAGATTCTGACTCTCATCCTGGAACTGAAGCAGGTGGAGGTCGTCAGGAGATGCACAACATAGGCCAGTACAACAACAACACCTCTCGATTCTTAATGTTTGATGCATATCAAGATTTCACAATCGAGTCTGTCAAGGTCTTTGCAAATGGTGCTGCTGAAAGAACAATAGCTCTAGTTGATGCAGACGAAAACATTATTCAAGAAGCGACTATTATGATTCCAGATGGCGAACAGGTGGTTCAACTTGGTTTTGATGTAAGTGCTGGTACAGATTTAGGCCTTAGATGCACTGGTAATAATGCACAACTTTGGAGAGATGGAAATGGATCTAATCCAGACTTCCCATATGCACTAGGTGATATGGGAGCTATTACTAAAACGAGTATACCACTAACAAACGCGTTAAACTTCTACTTCTACTTTTACGATTGGCAGATTTCATCTAATGAGACTGTTTGTTCAAGTGAAAGAGTACCTGTTGTGGTTGATGTCATTTCTTCTGTGGGAGAAATTTCTGATATAACAGATTTGAATATCTATCCTGTCCCTGCAAACGACATTCTTAATGTGAGCATAGAAGTTTTAGGATTAAAAGATCTTACAGCAACACTTCTAGATGCAACTGGAAGAACTGTAGTTTCTGAAGTTTGGAATAGCGTAGATTCTGGAGTTCAAACTTTAGATATCAGCACTTACAGAGCAGGAATGTACACTTTGAATATTTCCGACAACTCTTCTAAAATTGTTAGTAGAGTTATCATTCAATAACTGAGTAAGTAAATCGAAGAAGCCTCAGCTTAAAAACTGGGGCTTTTTTGTGTCTTTTTTAGAATTTATTATGCATGCATAGTAAATATGTTGTACTTTGCATGCCCTATTAAAAATGACTAGAGAAGAGATTTTGGATTTTTATCTTAGGTGGGCTTGGGTAAAGCTCGCTAAGGTTTATAATGCTGAAGCCGAAAGAAGGGGCATTACCCTTAGTGTTGGCTATGCTCTACTCAGTATCGAAAAAGAGGGTACCCCTAGCACCAAACTTGGTCCTAGAATGGGAATGGAACCTACTTCCTTATCTCGAACACTTAAGGGAATGGAGGAGAAAGGGTTGATTGACAGAAGACCAGATCCTAATGACGGAAGGTCAGTGCGCGTATTCCTGACGAAGAAAGGTGTAGACGCTAGATATCAGGCTAGGGATTTGGTTGTGGGGATAAATCAGCGTTTGGCATCTATGCTTGGCGATGAAACAATAAAAGAATTAAACACTGGACTCAGAAAGCTCAATGCTATTCTAGAAGATCCAGAACATCTAACACCAATTAAATAATGAGTGTACCAATAAAGAATCACGAAATCAGGAAAGTTACAGTGCTTGGATCCGGTGTAATGGGATCGGCTATTGCAATTCACTTGGCACAAACCGGATCAGAAGTGCTCCTATTAGATCTTCCAGCAAAAGAAGGTCCACGCAACTCTGTTGCTGAAGGAGCACTGAAAGCTGCGATGAAATCAAAGCCCTCTCCTATCTATTCTAAAAGATTTGCAAACCGCATCACTTGCGGAAACTTCGATGACGACCTATCTAAAATCTCTAACTACGATTGGATCATAGAGGTCATTTTAGAGCGATTGGACATCAAGCAAGGTCTTTTTGAAAAAGTAGAACAACACAGAAAGCCGGGTACTCTTATTACTTCTAACACAAGTGGGATTCCAATTTCACAGTTGAGCGAAGGGCGATCTGAAGATTTCCAAAAGCACTTTTGTGGTACGCACTTTTTCAACCCTCCTAGATACCTTCAACTATTCGAAGTGATACCTGGGCCTCAAACTGACTCACGAGTAATTGATTTCTTCATGAGTTATGGAGAGAGTGTACTCGGAAAGCAGAGCGTTCTGTGTAAAGACACTCCTGCATTTATTGCGAACAGAGTTGGTGTATTTGCTATTCAGGCATTATTTCACACTGTTAGTGATATGGGAATAAGTGTAGAGGCTGTCGACAAACTAACTGGTCCTGCTATGGGTAGGCCCAAGAGTGCAACTTTTAGAACATGTGATGTTGTAGGATTAGACACATTAGTACACGTTGCAAATGGTGTCGAAACAAACTGCCCTGATGACGAACGTCATTCATCTTTTGCAACACCAAATTATGTCCAGCATTTAGTTGACAACAACTGGCTTGGTAGTAAGTCAGGTCAAGGATTCTATAAGAAAACAAAGGATGAAAACGGCAAGAGAAAGATCTTAGTTCTCGATCTTGAAACTCTTGAATACAGGGATAAGAAAAAAATCAAATACGCTACTCTAGACGCTGCAAAACAGGTTGATGGATTAGAGGAAAGAACTAAACTGCTTTTCAATGGCAAAGACGAAGCAGGTGATTTTTACAGAACTGTATTTACAGATGTGTTCTCATACGTTAGTTACCGCATCCCTGAAATAAGCGATGAAGTTTATAGGATCGACGATGCATTACGAGCTGGTTTTGGATGGGAACTTGGAGCATTCGAAAGCTGGGATGCCATAGGTGTTGCTGAAGCAGCAGCTATTGCAAAAGAAAGAGGTTATGCTGTTGCTTCTTGGGTTGATGAGATGATAGCTGGGGGAAATAATTCATTCTACAGAGTAGTTGATGGAATGAGAGAATGCTATGACCCTTCATCAAAGAGTTATAAGGTAATTCCTGGGCAAGAGGGTCGAGTAAACTTAAAATACTTGGGAGATGATAAGGTTGTTTGGTCTAATAAAGGCACAACAATTAAGGACATTGGAGATGGGATATTAAACATTGAATTCCACACTAAAATGAATACAATTGGAGCAGATGTGCTTCAAGGATTGAATAAAGTAATCGACCTAGCTGAAAAGGATTACAGAGGAGTTGTGGTAAGCAATGATGGAGCAAACTTCAGTGCGGGAGCAAATGTGGGAATGATCTTCATGCTTGCAGTTGAACAGGAGTACGATGAATTAAATGCTGCAATCATGTATTTCCAAAATACAATGATGAGGTTGCGTTATTCGGGAATTCCGGTTGTCGCTGCAACTCACAATATGGCACTAGGTGGTGGGTGTGAATTATGTCTACACGCTGATAAGGTAATTGCTCATGCAGAGACTTATATGGGGCTTGTTGAGTTTGGTGTAGGATTGATTCCTGGAGGAGGAGGAACTAAAGAATTTGTTCTAAGACTTTCTGATAAAATCAAAGAAGGAGATATCCGTATCAATGCACTTAGGGATAGCTTCCTAACTATAGGCCAAGCAAAGGTTGCTACTTCTGCTTATGAGGCTTTTGAACTTGGATATCTTGTTGAAGGTGTCGATGAAGTTTGTGTTAACCGTAGAGATCTTCTTGCAAGGGCTAAAGCTTCTGCAGTCCAAATGGCTGATGCAGGCTACTCAGCTCCAGTAGAAAGAACAGACATCGATGTAGTTGGTTCAGAAGGAAAGGGAATTGTTTACGCTGGCGCAAGTTCGATGGAGGCTGGTAATTACATCTCAGAACACGACAAACTTATTTCTATAAAACTAGGAAGAGTAATGTGTGGTGGGGATCTAACTGCAAGAACAAAGGTTAGTGAACGCTACTTACTCGATTTGGAAAGAAGGGCATTTGTTGAACTCTGTGCTGAACGCAAAACAATAGAGCGTATGCAGAGTCTAATTCAAAAGGGTAAAATCCTACGTAACTAATAATATCATGGACGCATATATAATTGGAGGATACCGTTCAGCGGTAGGAAAATCAGGAAAGGGAGTGTTTCGCTTTATGAGACCTGACGATTTGGGAGAACAAGTAATCAGACATCTGATGAAGGATTTCCCGCAACTCGACAAAGAAAGAATTGACGATGTAATTGTCGGGAATGCAACACCGGAGGCTGAGCAAGGATTAAATATAGGTAGGATGGTCAGCCTAATGGGGCTTGATACAGAAAAAGTTCCTGGGATGACAATCAATAGGTACTGCTCTTCTGGACTAGAGTCTATTGCAATTGCAGCTTCTAAGATTCACTCAGGAATGGCAGACTGCATTCTTGCTGGTGGTATAGAAACAATGTCGCCTATTCCTTTTGGGGGATGGAGATTAGTGCCAAACGGACGAGTTGCAAAAGAAAATCCCGAATGGTATTGGGGTATGGGGCTTACTGCTGAAGCAGTTGCAAAGGAATTTAATGTAAGCCGTGAAGACCAAGACATCTTCGCAGCTGAAAGCCACAGAAGAGCTGCAACAGCAATTGAGAGCGGTCGTTTTTCCCCTGGAATTGCACCGATTACTGTAGAGGAAACTTATCTAGATGAGAATGAAAAGCCTCAATTTAGAAGTTATGTGGTTGACACTGACGAGGGAGTACGACCAGATACAACAGTAGAAAAACTTTCAAAACTAAGAGCCGTTTTCTCTGAAGGGGGATCTGTTACGGCTGGAAACAGTTCTCAGACTTCAGACGGAGCTGCATTCGTTTTGGTCGTAAGTGAGAAGATGGTCAAGGAATTAAATGTTGAGCCTATTGCTAGATTCTGCGCATACCACGTGAGCGGTCTTGAGCCTAGAATCATGGGCGTAGGACCAATTCACGCCGTTCCAAAAGTTCTTGATAGAGCAGGCTTGACGGCAGGTGATATTGATTTATACGAACTCAATGAAGCATTCGCTTCACAGAGTGTTGCTGTGATAAGAGAGCTTGGGCTAGATCCGAGTAAAGTAAACGTTAATGGTGGTGCCATAGCACTTGGGCACCCTCTTGGTTGTACTGGAACAAAGTTGACAGTACAGCTATTAGACGAATTGAGATTCCGCAAAGGAAAATACGGAATTGTAACAATGTGTGTTGGTACTGGCCAGGGTGCAGCAGGTGTATTTGAACTATTGAAATAATTGAATGATGAGTGATTTACAATCTATAACTGGAGGTGACTTTCTAATTAAGGAAGTAGCGTGTGAAGATATTTTCACCCCTGAAGAATGGACAGAGGAACATCTTATGATGCGCCAAACTGCTATCGACTTTGTAAAAACTAGGATAATTCCCAATCTTGATGCAATTGATGATATGCAAGAGGGATTAATGCCTTCACTACTTGAAGAGGCAGGAGAGCTTGGGCTAGTTGGTGCTGCAGTTCCAGAGGAACTGGGAGGCATGGGTTTAGACTTTAAGAGTTCTATGGTTGTAACTGAAGGTGTTGGAGGTGGACATTCATTTGCTGTTAGTTACACAGCACATACTGGCATTGCTACTCTTCCTATTCTATACTATGGTAATGAAGACCAAAAGAAAAAGTATATCCCAGGTTTGGCTTCAGGCCAATTAAAAGGTTGCTATTGTCTAACTGAGCCTAGTTCTGGATCAGATGCAAATAGTGCAAAATCAAAAGCTAAGTTGAGCGAAGATGGTACGCACTACATTTTAAATGGGCAAAAGATGTGGATCACCAATGGTGGATTTGCTGACATTCTAGTTGTATTTGCAAAAATTGATGATGATGAAAACCTAAGCGCTTTCATACTTGAAAAAGAGTGGGATGGCATTACGATGAATCCTGAAGAAAAGAAAATGGGAATCAAGGGGTCTTCTACTCGACAGATTTTCTTTAACGAAGTTAAAGTGCCAGTAGAAAATCTTTTATATGAAAGAGGTAAAGGGTTCAAGATTGCGGTAAACATCCTTAACGTTGGTCGTATCAAACTAGGTGGTGTAGTTCTAGGAGCAGCTAAGGAGGGTATTTCATACGCTGTGAATTATGCAAATGAGAGAGAACAGTTTGGCAGACCTATTTCAAAATACGGGGCAATTCGACATAAAATTGGTGAAATGGCAATCCAAGCGTACGCATTGGAAAGTGCTGTTTATAGAGCAACTCAGAATATAGAAGATGCTATTACTTCTCTTAAATCTGGAGGGATGGAACATGGTGAAGCAACACTAAAAGGGATTGCTTCATTCGCGCCTGAATGTGCTATGATGAAGATTTTAGGTTCTGAAGTCACTGATTATATTTCAGATGAAGCAGTGCAAATTTTAGGTGGAATGGGATATAGCGCTGAAACAAGAGCTGAAAGAGCATATCGAGACTCACGTATAAATCGCATTTATGAGGGAACGAACGAAATCAACAGAATGCTTACTGTTGACATGATCCTTAAAAAAGCTATGAAGGGCGAAATCGATTTGATGACTCCAGCAATGGAAGTTGCAAACGAAATAACGGGTATTCCAGATTTCAACCCACCGTCTGATGACATCTTTGAGCGCCACTTGGACTACATCAAAAAGTTCAAGAAGGCTATTCTTATGGTTGCTGGTTCTGCAGCCCAAAAACTAATGATGTCACTCGCTAAAGAACAGGAAATATTGATGGGAATTGCTGATATGGCGATTTGGGCTTACACAGCAGAATCAATTGTTCTAAGGGTGCAAAAGCAGCACAAAGCCAGCGGTGATGCAGCAGTTGAATTGCCATTAGAAATAATGCAGACTTATGTGCACTCAGCAGCGGATAAAATTAATGTAGCTGGGCGCGATGCTCTAATGGGTTTTGCTGATGGAGATGAGCTTAAGATGATGCTTATGGGCATGAAGCGATTCACTAAAGTTGAGCCATTTAACTGTAAAGAATCGAGGCGTAAAATTGCCCAGGCTCTTATCGACAAGAATGAGTACTGCTTTTAGTATTTTTACCTCATGGCAAAAAAGAACATCATCACCAAGGACTCAGAGAAGTTCCTGGAAAATTATCTTAATAATCCTTCTCCAACAGGTTTTGAATCTGAAGGCCAAAAACTTTGGCTAGACTACATCAAACCATACATCGACGACTACTTTGTCGACACATATGGAACTGCAGTTGGAGTAATCAATCCAGAAGCTGAATACAAAGTGGTGATAGAAGCACACGCTGATGAAATCAGCTGGTTTGTGCACTACATCACCCCTCAAGGTTATATATATCTAAGGAGAAATGGAGGCTCGGATCACCAAATTGCTCCTTCAAAGAGAGTTGTGATTCACACGAAGAAGGGACCTGTTACTGGTGTTTTTGGCTGGCCTGCAATTCATACACGTAAGCCCGGCAAGGAGGAAACTCCACAAGTGAAGAATATCTTCCTCGACGTTGGAGCCAAGGATAAAAAGGAAGTTGAGAAGATGGGTATTCACGTTGGATGTGTGGTTACGTATCCAGACGAATTCATCAAACTCAATAAAAAGTGGTACGTAGGTCGTGCGCTTGACAACAGAGCTGGTGGGTTTATGATTGCTGAGGTAGCAAGACTTCTAAAAGAGAATAAGGTGAAATTGCCGTTTGGTCTATATATCACAAATTCTGTTCAAGAGGAGATTGGGTTGAGAGGAGCCCAAATGATCGCTGAGCGCATTCAGCCTGATGTTGCTATTGTAACTGACGTTTGCCACTGCACTCATACTCCAATGATTAATAAGATTGAACAGGGTGATACTGCTGCAGGAAAGGGGCCAGCACTTACGTATGGACCTGCAGTCCAAAACAATCTTCTTCAAAGAATTATCGATACGGCTGAAAAGAATAAAATTGACTTTCAGCGTATGGCAGCATCTAGATCAACTGGTACAGACACTGATGCGTTTGCATATTCAAATAAGGGAGTTGCAAGTGCTCTTATATCTCTTCCTTTGCGTTACATGCACACCACTGTTGAAATGGTACACAAGGATGATGTTGAGGGGTGTATCAGGTTGATGTTTGAAACCCTAAAGAATATCAAGAAGGGCGAGGATTTCAAATACCTTTAATCTGGAGAATCTAAGAGTGTAATTGTGCTCTTAAGGCGAGTGATGTAATCGAATTTGGTCTGGGCATCTAGATTTTCTTAAGATTGTATATCTTCAATTAATGCTTCTAGGTTGAGTTCAGCTTGAATGAGTTGATCACTGAATTGACTAACTCTATTTTCTAAATCAGTTCTTAGTTGATAGAATTCTGCAGCTTCTTTAACGATGGTTTGTACTTGAGTGTCTGTCCAAGGGCGAACAATGTACTTGTAGATTCTACCCTTGTTGATAGCTTCAATTACAGAATCTAATTCAGATTGTTCTGCTATCATTATCCTAACTGGGTCAGGATATTCTGGCATTATTTGCTCAAAGAAGTTTAACCCTGTTGAAGATGCGAACTTTGGTGTTGAGATAATTAGTTCTATTGAAGAGTCACTTAAAACACTGATAGCATTATCTGTCGTAGTTGAAACCCAAAGCTTAGACTTACTACCAAGTGCTCTTCTGAAAGAAGAAGCAACATCATCGCTATTAGCGAGAAGAAGAGTATTTATCAGAGCATTATCCGCCATAGTAAACTTGAATATGTCCTTTAGCTAGAGCGTTAGCCCAATTTCTAAAAGCGACAAATCCAGATTCCGTTTCAGCAGATATAGATTGCTTTTGAAGTCTCAATATAAGAAATCCGTAGAGAGCTACAAGTAATTGTTCTACGGGATGGCCAGATGGGCCAGGTTGTTTGGCACTTAATTCTTTGATTAAGGGCTCAGCTACTTCAAAACATTCCTTGTATCTCTTGTCGTCAAGAGCTCCAAGAAGCATTTCATGTAGATGTGCTAGTTCTACCATTGTTTCACCGATTGAAGAAATGTGTCCTGATTCCGTTTTGCCTTGGCTTCTCATGTCAGCAGCAAGCGAGACTATCCATTGCTTTTCAAGTTCAGGATCAGTGCCTTCATTATTAGCTGTGTCCTCTGCCCAGTTTTCTAGAACTTGAGGATTGAACTGAGCAGCTCTAATCAAATCCTCAATCTGCCAGAGAAAGAGAATGTACTCAACTATATGAGATTTCTTTTTACTCTCCGCTAGTATCATTAGTTGAATTTAATTGATCAAGGATCTCATTTGTCACATTGTACGGTGTCGTTCCGTACAAAACTCCTTCACCACTCAATCCCCAATTCAAAATCAAGTCAATATTGTTTTCTTCAGCAAATTCACCCATAATCTTGGTAAGAAATGCTGATACTGTATCCTGCATTATCTGCTCTTGATTCAAAACATTATTTTCAGCCTGAGCCTGCATTTGCTGAAGTATAGATTCAATTTCATAAACCCTTGTTTGTGCAATTTGAATCTCATCCTCTGTAGCTACACCAGAATTTGCATATTCAATCAATTCTTGAGCTTCCTGCTGTAGTGGTGCTGCCTCAGCCTTCAATAGCGAATCTATCTGAGCAACATTTACAGCTAAAGTTTCTTCAAGAGTTCTAATTAAATCCATTCCACTGTGAAGCGAATCACCATGAACATATGCTATTGTGGGAGAATCTAGATCTCCACTAAACTTGGGCGTTGGTTTCAACTGAAGGTAGGTAATAGCTACAAGCCAAACCCCAATAACAACTATTACTGCTTTATTCATTTCTGTGTTTTTGTCATTAGTTGTTCCCTCATACTTACAAATCGAAGAAGCACTTCCACGGACATTGTCTCGCCGATTTTTTTCACCTCATCTATAGTATGAGCATCCATATCAAACTTGAACATCTGCTCATATCTATCCAATTCATACCTAAGTTGGTACTTGTCATTCCAACCAAGAATCGTAATCCTCATGAGTTGGTGAGGTATTTCGGCAATAATACGCAATACTTTAATTTCCTGCGGCAAAGATAGAGACTCTATCGTCGTCCCATGCTCTCTTCAAAGGCGGTATTTTAGGGGATGAAGTATGCGCTACTGCTCTAGTTAACATATGCACAAAAATGTTACCTACTTTCATGTGACACATGAGTCTTTTAGGGCAAGCACCTAATGATGATTTAATATCTAGTGCAGTCCTACCCATTGCTATTTTACTAGACCCCTTCCCTATTCCTTGCTTGATGAATTCCAAAAGCATTCGTTGGTACATAAAGTGGAGTTTGTTCTCTTCTTGCAAAAACCCAACAAAAAATGCTTCAGTAGTGTTACACGTAACAATTCCACACTGAAACCCTACCATTTCATCCTCCAAATAGTATGCAATAACGGGAAAATCTTCTCCCCATTGATTTTTTAACGAAACCAAATCCTCTTTATTCAAATGACCCAATGTGAATCCCGCTCTATCGTAAACTTGCTTATATAAATCGTGTAGTTTTGATGCGTTTGCACTCACTTCCTCAAGGGTTAGGTTTTTCAGAATCAACTCCTCTGAACCCCTCATAATCCTGCGAACTTTAGTTCTTGATTTTTTGCGAAGTGCAGCGCTGTATTGATCAATACTCTTCCATTCAGGAATTAAGTCTACTTCCATAACTGGATCGAATTCTAGGTCTATCCAGTGTTTATGCCAATTGCTTTTGCCTGCAATTTTTTGAGGCCATGGAAGGGCAGAATAATGATCTTTTATCATAGATGACAACGGCGGTTTTGAGCCATCGATCATGGGAATGTTTAAAGCTTGGTGGATTAGTTCAAACCTTTGTTCCTCAGTAATTGAATCGTGAAATCTGTAGGCATGATCTCCGCTTGACAGAACTGTACCAAGTACTCTAACATTGAATTGAAAAACGCCATCTCCTCTGTACAAATACTGTTGGGCGAGTTTAAAAAATGGTCTTTCTGCTTTGAGAAATTTCCCTCGAGTTTGACTTATTGCACGTGTGTCTTCTACTTGTGCTACACCTACAGTTTGGCCTTGAATATCTACCCATCTTAAAGCTTGTAGCATTCTCGAATCAACATCTAGAGCAGCCTTAATTGATCGTGAATCTAGATATGCAGATGGGTTTTCAAGAAGACACTCATCCCATTGCTTCCAATCATCATCAGACCAATCCCCACTTGAAGATGCAATTTGTAAATCTAGAAAACTCATTAAGCCAAATTATTCCTTAGCACAACTTCCTGTAAATCCACAACACTTAAACCACGAAAAGGCTATAAACAAGAGTAATAACAACGATCCAAATCCACTTACCATTCCAGCTCGCTTTGCCCCAACTGGTTCATAATGAAGAACTACCTCGTGATCCCCAGCAGAAATAGGAACTGCTCTTAGAATGTAATTTGCTCTAATCAGTGGCGCATCTATTCCGTCAATAGTTGCTGACCATCCTTCTGGATGCCAAATTTCGCTTAGCACTAAAAGTCCATCAGAATCTCCAGAAACTTTATAAGTACTACCCTCTGGATGGTAATCTATTAATTCGACATTAAAAGTTGAAGAATCTGAATTATTTAATTCAGAAACTAAATCCCTAAACTCTTCATGAACTACTGCTGTTGATGCAACATCTGTATCCTCTATTGAGAATAGTTCATCATCATTTGTAGAAACCCAGTTAATGTCATTTACAACCCAAGCAGGACCAAGAGCGTTTGGCAACGGAATGGGTCCATCTTGAACTAGATACGTGATGTATTTGGTATTTAGCATGCTAGCACCCTTAAGTATCGGTGCAGCTCCAGCTAAATTATTTGTAGTTCTAACTGCATTTAAAAACCTCTCATTTTGAGGTTGCAGAACATAAGTTATGAAGTCTTGATATCTGCGGAGTTTTGCTCCGTGATACCCACCTACGCTTTTAAAGAAATAAGAAGTGCGCGCATCATTCATTGGATTCTGCCAGTAAAGGACTCTGAAATGTGTCAGATCATTTAAAGCTCTATACATAGCTGCATCATTGGCTCTTTTATACTTTCCCGCTGCTGTTCTTTCATTCATTTTAATCCCAAACTCCTCCTCTATCAATTCTAAATGCTCCTTATATTTTTCCTCAAAACCTTCAGTTTGGGCTATCTCATTTTGAAGTATCATTTGCTCGTAAACACTCGCCTCATGAGGGAACGAGGTATTAAATTCTGAATCAAATGATCTATTATAACGCTGGTCAACACTATAAACGTCGAATAACATAATTATAGCCAAAGCACCTATAGCTATCTCTCTTTTCAAGACTCCTTTTATACAAACAAAAACTGCTGCTAAAGCAAGAGAAATCAACCCTACTGATCTAAGAATATCAGCTCTGAAGATTTCTATTCTCATTTTAGATAGCTGATTTGCTGGCAATTCAGTTTGCATCCTATCGGGCCTAATAGAAGATGTGAAATCAAAAAATGTATTTGGCAACATATAGAATGCCAAAAGCACACCTAACACCCCGCCAAGCGAATAAACCCAAGGCTTCCAATTTCCACTTCCAGATTCATCCCAAAGTCTCTTAAGCATCATTGCAACACCTAGGGAAACTGCTAGTTGAACTAAAACCAACATCATTTTAGTATCCCTAAACTTGCTGAACATTGGAACATAGTCAAGGAAGAAATCAGTGACAAATGAAGCGTCTCTCCACGACAAGATTATAGCTAAAATTGAAATTGCTAGTACTGGCCACCTCAATCTATCCTTTCCTATAAAAAAGAAAGCCAACAACAGTGCGAATGCTATTGCACCGAAGTAAATAGCACCTCCAGAAAATCTTTGTTCACCCCAATAAAGTTGGTTTGCGCCTCCCTTGATATCAGGGACAATCCCGCTTAACCACTCTCCTCTCGAAAGACTGTATTCTAGGATGTAGTCTTTGTTTAAACCGTCGTTTTGGTCTGCTAATACTTCTTCTAGGATAGCTTCTCCACGAGTTGTATATGTTGAGTAATCTTTTGTGATTTGTAACCCCGGAAGTGATGGCACTAGAGACACGAGTGCTGCAGCAATAAGAACCGCAGAAGTGGTTGCAAACTTTTTAATCTTGCCATCGTTTATTGCTTTAATTAGTTCACCTATCCCCACTGCTCCAATCAGGAACATTAGGTAATAAGTCATCTGTAGGTGATTTGCATCAATGTGCATAGAGAGGAAGAAAGCAGTTATGGCCGCGCCTCCCCACATGTTATTTCTGAATGCATAAATTACTCCACCCAGCACACCTGGCATCAATGCAATAGCGCGAACTTTTGTTGCGTGGCCAGCTGCCATATACAATATGTTGATAGAGGCCAAACCAAATGTCACACCAGTAATGAACGCAACAAGTGGAGGAGCTTTTAGGCAAAGTGCGAGAACATAGGCTGAGAGCATTGCCAGAAACAGGGTCATGATTTCTGGTGACATCAAAAGTCTTAGGATGTACCAGATGTATTTGGGCAGGGACATAATGCCTGGCCCAGTGATTTGGACTGTAGGCATTCCTCCAAACATACTATTCGTCCATGAAGGTCTTTCTCCCTCAATATCTTCATAGCTGAGAGTCTCGTGAGACATCCCAATGTATTGTTTGGTATCTCCCTGGACTAGTCTTTTACCGTCCTGTATTACGGGTAGATAGAAAACACATGCAATCGCATAAAAAGCTACGATTGAAAGAATATGAGGTAGGGGCTTTTTGAGCATGACAGCAAGTTAACACTTGCAAGCTACTCGTCCACTTCTTCGAAGTCTACATAATCCCCGATATTATCGGAATTTGGCTTTTTCTTCTTAGGAGGTGGCGGCGGTGTTTGGCTTCTATTTTGCTGATTGAAACGCCTAGATCTACCCCCAAATAGCATATCCATCCATTTGAAAACAATCCAAGCGATTATAGCATAAAATATAAACGTAAACATCTGATTACTTACTCAAATATAGATTTCTCTCACTGTAAATCTTAAGGAAGAATGGATCCTTTAAATCAGGGATAAACCTAATACCCTCACCAGTAGATTTCATCTCTGGACCTAGTTCCTTATTTACATTTGGGAACTTCGAATAACTGAATACTGGTATTTTCACAGCATATCCATCTAAATGTGGAGAGTGAGGCATCTCACTTAATTTCTTCTCACCTAGCATCACTTTAGTTGCGTGATTTACATAAGGTACGCCGTACGCCTTCGAGATAAATGGAACTGTACGAGAAGCTCTTGGGTTAGCCTCGATGATATAAACAGTGTCGTCTTTAACGGCAAACGGAATATTGATCAGTCCGCGCGTTTCAAGAGCTAGTGCAATACGCTTTGTGTAGTCCTTTACCTGTTGCATTACGTAATCTCCGAGATTGTATGGAGGTAGTAATGCGTAACTATCACCCGAGTGAATTCCAGCTGGTTCAATGTGTTGCATAATTCCGATGATTCTCACATCATCACCATCGCAAATAGCATCAGCCTCACACTCAAGAGCGCCTTCGAGGAAGTGGTCAAGTAGGATTTGGTTTTCAGGCATGTGCTTTAAAATGCTTAATACGTGATTTTCCAATTCATCCTCGTTGATTACGATTTTCATCTTCTGACCTCCAAGTACGTACGATGGTCTAACTAGAAGTGGGAATCCTAGTTCGCGACAAAGGTCTACCGCCTGGTCGGCGTTTTCTACTACGCCGAACTTTGGGTAAGGAATACCCTCGTCACGAAGTAGTGATGAGAAGCGGCCTCTGTCCTCTGCGAGGTCGAGTGCATTGTACGAGGTACCCATTACCGTAATTCCGTAGCGGTCTAGCTTTTCGGCTAGCTTGAGGGCGGTCTGGCCGCCAAGTTGAACGATTACGCCGGCTGGCTTCTCGTGAAGAATGATGTCATAGATGTGCTCCCAGAAGACTGGCTCGAAGTAGAGCTTGTCCGAAGTAGCTGAGTCAGTAGATACAGTTTCAGGGTTGCAGTTGATCATAATGGTTTCGTAGCCGCATTCTTTTGCCGCTAGTACTCCATGAACGCAACAGTAGTCGAATTCGATACCCTGACCGATACGGTTTGGTCCAGAGCCAAGTACGATCACTTTAGTTCTGTCACTTACTTGACTTTCGTTCTCTTCGTCTTCAAAAGTTGAGTAGTAATATGGCGTAACTGCTGGGAATTCGGCCGCACATGTATCTACCAATTTGTATACACGAGTAATACCTAGAGCATGACGCTTTTCGTGAACTTTACTTTCAAGACAATTTAGGAGGTGTGCAATCTGTCTATCTGCATACCCCTTGCGTTTTGCCTCCATAAGAAGTTCGCGAGAAATACTCTCTATTGTTTCGTTTTCAATGTCCTTTTCAAGGAGAACTAGCTCTTCAATTTGACGTAAGAACCAAGGATCCATCTGAGTAGATTGATGGATCTTATGGAATGGAAGTCCTAGTTTGAATGCGTCGTAGATATGGAACAATCTATTCCAAGAAGGATTGTTGAGGCTATGCATGATAGCGTCCTTATCTGTAAGCTCACGGCTGTCGGCACCTAGACCATTTCGTCCTATTTCGAGAGATTGACAAGCCTTCTGAAGTGCTTCTTGGAATGAACGACCGATAGCCATTACCTCACCTACTGATTTCATCTGTAGGCCTAGAGTCCTGTCTGCTCCTTTAAACTTATCGAAGTTCCAACGAGGGATTTTAACCACAACGTAATCGAGTGTTGGCTCGAACATTGCCGAAGTATTTCCTGTGATAGTGTTCTTGAGTTCGTCAAGATGGTAGCCAATAGCAAGCTTTGAAGCAATTTTAGCAATTGGATATCCCGTTGCCTTAGATGCAAGAGCAGATGAGCGACTAACACGTGGGTTAATCTCTATCGCAATGATATCTTCCTTTTCGTCTGGCGAAACTGCGAACTGAACGTTACATCCTCCAGCAAAATCACCAATGCTTCTCATCATGTGAATCGCCATATCACGCATCTTCTGGAAAGTCGTGTCAGATAGAGTTAACGCAGGAGCAATAGTGATCGAGTCACCCGTGTGAATACCCATTGGGTCGACGTTCTCGATAGAACAAACGATTGTTACATTGTCGTTCGAATCCCTCAACAACTCCAGCTCGTATTCCTTCCATCCAAGGAGAGCCTTATCAATCATAACCTCGTGAATAGGTGAAATGTGAAGCCCATCCGTTAGCTTCTTCTCAAATTCCTCCTGATCGTACACGATAGCAGCCCCAGTTCCACCTAAAGTATAGCTAGCCCTAACGCAAAGTGGGAACCCAAATTTTTGGGCTACCTCCTTTCCCTCAAGGAAACTCTTAGCAGCAGCCTGTGGAGCCATAGGAATACCAATCTTCTCCATCAGAAGTCGGAACTCCTCTCTATTCTCAGTGATTTCAATCGCATCGATATCAACGCCGATCATTCTAACGTTGTGCTTTTCCCAAATCCCCAATTCATCACACTTGATGCAAAGGTTCAATCCAGTCTGTCCACCCATTGTTGGCAATACAGAATCAATATCAGGATGCTTCTCAAGAATTTTCTCAATTGATGCAGGTTCAAGAGGCTCTAAATACACATTATCCGCCATAACTGGATCAGTCATGATGGTTGCAGGATTGGAATTAATTAGAGTAACCTCTATACCTTCTTCTCTTAGCGATTTTGACGCTTGAGATCCACTGTAATCAAATTCACATGCTTGGCCGATAACGATGGGGCCACTGCCGATGATTAGTACCGACTTAATGCTTGAATCTTTGGGCATTTTTTTTTTATCCGGCTACTTTCTCGCGAAAAAATCCGCTCAAATGTAGCCAGTTACGAATGCAATTAACCGGCGCAAAGTTAGCACATCTTTTATCCTATTTAGTCAACTTCACTCAGCACTTTATCCACACTTCTTCACAATTACCGACCTTAGCTACATGAGCAGAGGACATAAAGTGATTTGGGATACCTTAAATTGGCAGTTTGAAGGGTGGATTGTGCCTGCAAAAAGTGGACGTAATGCAAGAATAGTTGTTGCTTTTCATGGGTTTGATAGAAGCGCAGATGAGATGGAAAACTTTATGCCCTTATTCTGCGAAAACACATCAATGCTTTCAATTAACTTACTTCATCATGGAGAAAGTAAGCCTAAGGATGGCATGCATAATTACTCTATGCTTGAACCAAATGAATTGCTAGATTCTATTAAAATCAAAATTGCTGAGGAGTTTGGCGAAGCGCGAATCGAATTACTTGGTTACTCTATGGGTTCAAGAATTTGCTTCAAACTGCTTACTGAAAGCCCCAATTTATTTGACCGCATCATAGTGCTCGCTCCAGATGGATTGCGAAAAGGGCCACTATACAGATTTGTAGTGAACACTAGAATTGGCAGATTCTGCTGGAGTTTAGTCGACAAATTTCCTAAAACAAATCGAAGGATTCTTGATGCTCTTTACAAAGTGGGGGTGATTTCTGGTCACAGACATCACTTTGGTAGATATCATACAGACAATGCAGAAATTAGAAAGAGGGTGGCGTATGGTTGGGCTGCTCACAAGATGTTTTGGCCAGAGTTGCGTGATTTAGCAAACGCAATGTCGCAAGTAGAGTCGCATTTGATTTTTGGCGATAGAGATAAAATCATTCCTGAAAAATGGTCAAAGGGTCTTAAATCTGAGCTAGCAAAAATCAATTGCACGGCTGTAAAGTTTCATACAATAGACAGTGGCCACGTGATGCGTCACGCGGCCACTGTCGAACAAATTGTTTCGGCTATTAAGCCTTAGAACTTTAGGCTCAAGCTTATAAATCCATTTCTACCAGCTTGTGGGTAAACGTAGTTTTCATTGTACTCATTTACTCCTCCATCTTCGTTTTCATACAAGTAGTAATATGACCATCCGTTTGCGCTGTACAAATGATCAAAGACGTTGTTTGCAAAAATGCTAAGGTCAACTTCTCTGCCATTCAACACCATGTTGCATCTCACTACAATATCGTGAACTAGGTAAGATGGAAGCGCTCTATCATCGCTTGAAGTGTTGTCTAAATATTGTTTTCCAACATACTTCGAAGCAAATTCTAGATCAACATCAAGTTCTTCGTCAGAGAATAAATCTCCTCCATCCCAAACATCAAAAGTCAGAATACTAGCTCCAATCAAACTTGGTGAGAAAGCTATGTCCGTCTCGTAATAGTTGAATGTGTATACTGAATCCCCAAGCTCTTGGATGTCTGTAAACTCAACAATCTTGTTATTTGAAATTGTTGCGTTACCCTGCCATGTAGCAAAGTTGCCGATTTTAAATCCAGCTTGAACTTCAATACCCTGACGGTAAGATTCATCCACATTCATTTTAATACCAGCACCAGTATCTGAAATAGTACCTGTAGGTATTAATTGATTTGTGTATTGCATATGGTATGCACCGAGTTCAAATGCAAACTTTGAGTTTGCAAAACGGTAACCAAGTTCTAAATCTCTAAGGTTTTCTGGAAGAATAGCTGTTGGATCTGGAGCATCTAGATAATTGTTTCTCGATGGCTCTCTATTTGCTACAGCTAATGATGCAAATAACCTGTTGTTGGTGTTTGGCATTAAATCAAAACCAATTTTAGGATTAAAGAATGTATGACTATCAGTAATATCAAACTCATTTCTATCTGAATCTAATCCTTTAGTCGCGTAATCCACCTTCCTTATTTGAGCTTCAGCTTGCACTCTCAGCTTTTCATTTTCACTTAAAACGGTCAGCCTTGTGTATGCACTTAAATCAGTCTTATTTCCTTGAGAAAAGTAATAATTGTACTCTGAATCTTCAGGCTCAACACCATCTTGAGAAACTATTTTCCCAAAGTGATCTCCATTGTAGATTGAGTACATACCTCCAAAATCAAATCTTGAGTTTCCTTTTTCGAAGCTTGCATTTAGCATACCTCCACGCAGCTGATTATCCAACCACCTACGACGGATGAAATCTGCCGATTCAACAACGACAGTATCAGAATCACTCACTACTTCATATGGCTCAATTCCGTAGTTACTAAAACTATCTCCAAGTCTTTCTTGCTCGTAATATCCTGAACCTAGGGTTTGGAATAATGCAAAACCAAGATTCAAAGCACCAATCTGCTGCTCAATGTGAAGCTGATGATGATCCTGCGCATAATCATCTACCTCATTTTCATAGGAGTAGTAATTGTGCTGACGACCATTCGCTAGTAAATCATTCACCCTAGCAGTATCCTCGCCAAATCCATATTCCCAACTCCAAGCAGCCCAATCTGCAATAGCAGCAGAATCTGCGTCTACCTCAGTTGCAATTTCTGGCACTCCGTACCATGACTGGTAAGTTCTCTCTTCACCCTTAGTAGCAGTAAAGCTAATTTTTCCATCCTCCCAACGCTTTACAACAGATCCATAAACAGAGAATAGCTCTGAAGAAGCCCTGTTCATATATCCATCAGAAGTGATTTGAGAAACTCTACCGTCGAACGAAATTCCGTTATCAAGAATTCCAGTGTTCCACATACCTGACAATCTTTGAGATCCAAATGACCCCATTCCAACTTTAGCTTGAATAAGTGGTTTAGCAACTTTACCAAGCGTGTTTATTGCAATCGAGCCGCCGAAGGCACTTGGCCCGTTTGTGCTAGTACCAACACCTCTGCTGATTTGCAAGTCGCTTACACTACTTCCAAGATCTGGTAGATCAACCCACCAAACTCCCATAGACTCAGCGTCATTTAGAGGAACTCCGTTAATAGTAACATTGATACGAGTAGCATCTGTACCTCTCAGGCGCATACCTGTGTAACCTATTCCGTTTCCTGCGTCTGATGTAACTACTACAGAAGGAGTAAAACGAATCAAGAATGGAAGGTCCTGAGCTGCGTCCCTCTTAATGATGTCTTCTTCTGTTACATCAGTGTGTGCGAATGGAGATCTTTCGTCTGAAGAAACTGCCTTAACAGCAGCAGGCTTTAGTACGTTGATCGAATCGATTTGGGCTTGAATAAAAGCCGGCGCTAAAAGAAGCGAGAATAAAATAATGCGTCGCATATGATATAAATTTTTATTTGGACGCGGAGCACACCTTGGGTCGATGTACCTTCCTTTGGACAACTTCCTTCTCCGTGTAGAGCAGGTTCAAAGGGTATACTCTCAGCCACATGGCACCCCTGCGTCAAAGCAAAGGTAATTATATTCGTCACATGATGTCTCAAAAACTTTTTGAAGAATGTACACTACGAGCTGTTGAAGCCGCTGGTGCCGCTTCTAGAGTTTTACTTGGTGTCATCGCTTCATCAGATGAAGATTTAAACATTGAATCAAAGAAGGATGGCTCGCTTGTTTCTGACGCCGATTATGAATCCCAAAAGGTAATAGCATCCTCTCTTGCTCCTCTTGCTATCCCAATTTTAAGTGAAGAAGCTTCTATCCCTGACTACGACGAAAGAAAACAATGGGAATATTATTGGCTTGTTGACCCACTTGACGGGACTGAAAGCTTCCTTGAAAACAGAAGTGGGTTTGCTGTAAACATTGCTCTTTGTGATAATTCAGGACCCATTATAGGGGTTGTTGCAGATCCTCTAACAAATACTATTTACAAGGGTGTAAAAGGAAGAGGTTTTTCAATAAGTCAACTCAGTGGTGCAAATGCTAGAACTATAAAACTTAGCAAAAGCACTCAAGCATCTAAACCTTATACACTTGTTACTTCTTGGGTTGAATCAGCCCCTATATCAAAACTTTGCCCTCCATGGATTAAATCAACGGATGTCGTTGCTAGATCAGTAAGTGGCTCTCTGAAGTTTTGTGAACTAGCCATGGGTAAAGCAGAAATTCACGCCAGAACTGGTCCTTATATGGAATGGGATTGCGCTGCGGGAGATGCAATACTAAGATCTGTTGGGATCGATGTTTTCGATATAAATACTCACAAGAGAATAGAATACAATTCCGAAGATCTCAGAGTAAATGGACTCTATACTTCCAGAGTCTAACGATAAGACCCTTCCTCAAAGGTCTCATACATTTCTAGATAATTTGAATATCTCTCATGTGAGATTTGGCCTACTTCAACAGCATCCTTTACTGCACAACCTGGCTCATCAATATGGATACAATTATTAAACTTACATCCATCCAATTTCTCAAAAATCTCAGGGAAATGATGATTTAAAGTTTCCTTCTCAAGTGTTATAAGACCAAACCCTTTTATCCCAGGAGTATCGATAATAAACCCACCACCTGGAACCTCGAACATCTCAGCAAAGGTCGTAGTGTGTTTTCCCTTAGAATGTGAATCACTCACCTCTCCCGTCTTTAAATCCAAGCCAGGAATAATTTGATTTATCAGAGTACTTTTTCCAACACCACTATGACCTGAAAGCAAGTTTATTCCCATGTTTAAAGACGCCTTCAGTTCATCAACCCCCTCTCCAGTTTTTGCGCTGACTTTCATTATTGAATATCCAGCAGAGGAGTATATTTTCTCTAATTCGTTTTGTCTTTTAGCGCTTTCTCCCTCGAGTAAATCAACCTTATTGAAAACAATTGTAGTAGGGATACCATAAGCCTCGGCTGTTACTAAAAACCTATCTATAAAACCCGATGAGGTTCGTGGCTGAGCAATTGTTACAATTAAAAATGCTCTATCCAAGTTTGAAGCAACAATGTGACTTTCCTTGCTGAGATTAACAGACTTCCTTGCGATAAAATTCTTGCGTTCAAGGATTTTCTCAATAGTTCCTTGACCAGTATCTGTTCTTTCAAAAACAACAGAATCACCCACTGCGATAGGGTTAGTTGACCTTAGTCCTTCTAGTCTGATTTTGCCTTTTAAATTGCATTTAACTGTATTTCCTGAGTTATCCTTAACATCATACCACGACCCTGTAGATCGAAATACAGTCCCAGTTTCACTTACTCCACTCAAGCTGTAAGTTGTTTAAATGCCTCCTCTAATCCACCTTTATCATTTATAAATTTCTCAATCTCTTCATCGGCGACAATCTCCCCCAGTTTAATCATAACAACCCTATCACACATAGCCTCTACTTCTTGCATAATATGAGTGCTCAACATAACTGTCCTCTCCTTTCCTATAGACCTAATTAATGACCTTATTTCAACTAGTTGATTTGGATCTAATCCCGATGTTGGTTCGTCAAGAATCAAAACTTCAGGCTTGTGTATTATGGCAGCAGCCAGCCCAACTCTTTGTCTAAAACCCTTTGAAAGTTGACCTATTTTTTTGTGAACTTCTAGAGTTAATCCTACCTGTACAATTACATCCTCAACACGCTGAACTGCGTTATCCAACTTATAAATTCCTGCAACGAATTTTAAGTATTCCCTGATATACATTTCTTCAGGAAGAGGATTGCTTTCAGGAAGATAGCCTATTCTAGCTTTTGTTTCAAGAGGCTCTTCGTCAACATCAAAACCACATACTTCTAAACTTCCAGAATTAGGTGGAATATATCCGCAAATAAGCCTCATTAAAGTTGACTTACCAGCTCCGTTTGGCCCAAGTAATCCCAAAACTTGTCCAGAAGGAATCTCTAAGCTTACGTCTTTAAGGGCAAACTGTCCCGAAAATTCTTTTACTAGGTTTCTGGCTGCAATTGACATGCTGCAAATTACATCATGCCACCCATTCCACCAGGCATTGCTGGAGGAACTGCTGCTCCTTCTTCTTCAATATCAGAAATTACACACTCTGTTGTAAGCATCATTCCAGAGATAGAAATTGCATTTTCGAGTGCTACACGACTAACTTTTGTTGGGTCGATTACTCCTGCTTCAAGTAGATTTTCAAACACTTCTGTTCTTGCATTGTAACCAAAATCACCCTTTCCTTCTTTTACCGCATTAACCACAACTGCTCCCTCGCCTCCAGCATTAGAAACGATCTGACGCAATGGCTCTTCAACAGCTCTTAGAACAATTTTGATACCTGTAGTTTCATCAGCATTCTCACCCTCAAGTTTATTCAACTTTGACGCTGCTCTTATGTATGCTGTGCCACCACCAGGAACAATACCCTCTTCAACAGCAGCACGAGTAGCGTGAAGCGCGTCGTCTACTCTATCCTTCTTCTCCTTCATCTCAACTTCTGTTGCAGCACCAACATATAATACTGCAACTCCACCGCTAAGTTTTGCAAGTCTCTCTTGAAGTTTTTCTCTGTCGTAATCAGACGTAGTTGACTCAATCTGAGCTTTGATTTGGCCTACTCTTGCTTCAATCCCAGCTTTATCACCAGAACCATTTACAATTGTAGTGTTGTCCTTATTGATTGTCACTTTTTCTGCAGAACCCAAATCAGCAATTGACGTATTCTCAAGCTTTAATCCTGTTTCTTCTGATATAACCTGACCTCCAGTAAGAATAGCGATATCCTTAAGCATCTCCTTTCTTCTA
Organism: Methanobacteriota archaeon; assembly: GCA_002723115.1. GTDB lineage: Bacteria > Bacteroidota > Bacteroidia > Flavobacteriales_D > Sanyastnellaceae > UBA974. The sequence goes on from PBNL01000024.1 coordinate 26,942, forward strand.
TCACCAAATCCAGGAGCCTTAACCGCAGCGATTTTTAGCGAACCTCTAATCTTGTTTACCACAAGAGTAGCTAGAGCTTCACCGTCAACGTCTTCAGCGATAATCAATAGTGGTCTTCCACTTTGAGCAGTCTGCTCAAGAACAGGAAGAAGATCCTTCATATTGCTAATCTTCTTGTCGAAAATTAAGATGTAAGGATTGTCTAAATCCGCCTCCATCTTTTCAGGATTAGTCACGAAGTAAGGACTCAAATATCCTCTATCGAACTGCATACCCTCAACAGTTGTAACCGTGGTGTCCATGCCTTTAGCTTCCTCAACTGTGATAACGCCTTCGTTACCCACAGTCTTCATAGCTTCAGCAATAAGAGAACCAATATTGTTGTCGTTGTTTGCTGAAATAGTAGCAACCTGCTCAATCTTCGAGTTGTCTGACCCTACTTCCTTACTCATTTTCTTAAGCTCTGCTACAATTGCAGAAGAGGCCTTATCCATTCCTCTCTTAAGATCCATTGGGTTCGCACCAGAAGCAACATTGCGCATACCTTCTGTCACCAACGCTTGAGCCAAAACCGTAGCAGTAGTCGTTCCATCACCTGCAACATCTGCAGTCTTTGACGCTACCTCCTTTACCATTTGAGCACCCATATTTTCTACTGGGTCCTTAAGCTCTATTTCTTTTGCAACTGAAACACCATCTTTCGTCACATTGGGTGCTCCAAATTTTTTGTCGATTACAACATTTCGTCCTTTAGGGCCTAGTGTAACCTTTACTGCATTTGCTAAAGCATCTACTCCTTCCTTAAGGGCAGCTCTTGCCTCGCTATCGAATTGAATGTTTTTTGCCATTGTTTATACTATTGCAAGAATGTCAGCTTCTCTCATTATCATGTAATCCTTACCATCAAGGTTGAGATCAGTCCCCGAATATTTTCCATAAAGAACCTTATCTCCAACTTTTACTGTAGTTGGCTCATCCTTTTTTCCAGGCCCAACAGCAATAACCACACCTCTCTGTGATTTTTCCTGAGCTGTATCTGGAATAATGATACCACTCGCTGTAGTTTCTTCAGCCGCAGCTGGTTCAATTAGCACTCTATCTGCTAAAGGTCTAATGTTTACTGACATCTTTTTTAATTTGTTTATCTCAGTCTAGTCTAATTTTATGCCAAAACATTTAGGCACGTCAAAAAGTCACTAATCCTAAAACTCTCAATAAAAATTTCTAATTATTCTGCCGTTTCTGCAGCAGGCTCAGCCTCAACTGGCGCTTCTTGCTGAACTGGAACAGCTGCTTCTGGAATTAATGCATCATCAATTCCTACATCTACTGTTCTGTTGCCGTTGTAAATACCTGCAAAAATGCAAGCCACAAATAATGCAACGATCAAGTACCAAGTACTTTTCTCAAGAAAATCGGTTGTGCGTTGAACACCACCCATTTGAGCTCCTCCAGTAAAGCCAGCTGCTAGTCCGCCACCTTTTGGATTTTGTACAAGAATTACTGCTCCTAGAAGAAAGCATATGATTAAAATTACAACGGTTAAAAACGTTCCCATGATAGATTCTATTTTTTACTGAGCTTTTTAAGCTGGGCTGCAAAGTAAACACTTTTATCAGGGTATTTCAAGGCCAAAAGCTTAAATGCTTTTCTCGCTCTACTCATTTGACCCTGTTTAGCATAAAGTTTGGCCATCGTTTCTGTTACTAAACTAGCATCCTCTTCAAGTCCTTTTGACGCCCATTCTTGAACAGGAGAATCTACATCTCTAACCTTTCCAATCTGAGGATTATCCTTTGAAAGGAAGGCGTCAATAATTGCCGCAGCACCACGTTCTACACGGTCTTTAGACTTTTTAGACTTACCAAAATCAGTCGCCTTAGCTCTATTTGCCAACCACTTACCAAACAATGATTCAGCACTTCCTCCTGCTCTAATTTGAGGTTCCTCTGTGTCAAATCCTGAAGTAGATGTTTCACTTTCTGAGTCTTCTAAAATTTCTTCGGAAAAAATTTCAGGAGTGTCTTCTTCAAGGATCGATGAAATTGCTTCAACAACCTCTTCTCTTTCTTGTGCAATTATCTCTGATGGAGCTTGCTTATCATCATCTACTGGATGCCAAACCAAATCAATTAGCTCATCCTCACTGACTTCATCAAGATTTTCGATTTCTTGTTGAACAGCCTTTGCTTGTTCTACAAAATGTTCAGAAAACATAAGGTCAAAGAGAGCTTTTCTCGATGAGCAATGTGCAGCTGCAGCAAGTAAATCCTTTCTTTGATCAAGATGTCCTGATTCCTTTGAAGCCTTAGCGAGCAACATTCTAAAAGGACCACTGTAGGGGTAATCCTCGACCAACTTTGCTATCTCATCCCGCCTTTCAGCAAGGGAAGAGTTATCAAGTGTCATTAACTCGTTTAGCTTTTCTACATTCATCTTACCAATTCCCTAAGCTAGCGTTAAAAATGTCTTGAGAGAGTAATGCTGAAATTTCCTCAACAACTAAATCTGTGTTCGAATGTATGTCCTGGTTACTTGACAAATCGTAAAACCTACTGAACTTCCTTTGAAAACTTAAATTCTCATCAATTGTGTTTGTGAAAATTGCATCAACTGTAATTGTAACTCTATTTGCACCTGCAGTTTCATTTCCTTGAACATTAACCGGCTGAACAGTCCACCCAATCACCTTGCCTTCGAATTTCAATTCACCGTTATCTGTAAGTTGAAGTGTTGATTGTCTCTGAACTCTATCAATCAATGCCTCAGATATAGTTATTGCAGTTGAAGCAGAAACTAATGGATGAACAGTTTCAAAATATTCAACCGAAAACGATGAAGCTCCTGATGTAGCAGCACCGTAAGGAGAGTAAATTCGGCAGCTAGCAAAAACTAATGACAGAAATAATGCTTGAATTATTTTCATTATTTCAAGTCGTATTCTTTGATTTTTCTGTAGAGTGTTCGTTCAGAAATTCCCAATTCAGCAGCTGCAAGTTTCCTCTTGTTTTTATGCTTGTCCAAAGCTTTTATGATAAGTTCTTTTTCTGATGCTATCAAACTCAAACTTGGCTCAACTTCAATGACATCATGAACTGAGTTACCGTCGAACTTTACTGGTAAATTAGAAATTTCATCTTCAGAAAACGCTCTCTTTACTGCAACTTGATCTTCATGTGAGATTTGGCCTCCTTTATTCATAATGTCGAGAACTACTCTCTTCAAATCATCCAACTCTCCTTTCAAATCAAAAAGCACTTTGTAAAGCATCTCCTTCTCATTAGCACCAGCCTCACCTTGCTCAAAACCATCGCTTCCAGCTGTTACCCTAACAGGTAATCTTGACCTATGTGTTTCAGGCAAATAACTCAACATTGTATCTGCATCAACCCTCCTTTCAGTTTCTAAAACAGACATTTGCTCAGTAACGTGCTTTAGTTGTCGAATATTACCAGGCCATGGGTAGTCCCCAAGCAAATCTACTGCTTCTGGAGTTAGGGAAAGAGGTGGCATTCTGTGCATCTCACTGAAATCAGTTGTGAATTTTCTGAACAACAAATGGATGTCATCTGCTCTCTCTCGTAACGGCGGCATATTAATCGGAACTTGGTTAAGCCTGTAGTACAAGTCCTCTCTAAACTTTCCTTTTGAAAAGGCTTCCTGAAAATCTACGTTGGTCGCAGCTACAACTCTTACATCAGTTGTTTGGGTTTGTGACGACCCTACTTTCATAAACTCCCCAGACTCTAAAACCCTAAGCAATCTTACTTGAGTTGTCATAGGTAATTCAGCTACTTCATCAAGGAAGATTGTACCACCATCCGCTTCTTCAAAATATCCTTTTCTAGATTCAGTTGCTCCAGTAAAAGCTCCTTTTACGTGACCAAACAACTCTGAATCAATCGTACCCTCTGGAATCGCTCCGCAATTGACAGCTATGTATTTTCCGTGTTTTCTTGAACTGAATTGATGAACTATCCTAGGCATAGTTTCTTTACCCGTTCCACTTTCTCCGAGAATGAGTACTGACAAATCAGTAGGTGCCACTTGAGCAGCAACGAAGATCGCCCTATCTAGTGCTGGGCAATTTCCGATAACTCCAAAACGCTGCTTTATGGCTGTTGAATTCATGCTTCAGCTTCTTCGTTTGTAATTACACCAAACAATGTAATTGACGTGCAATCAGTAGTTTTCACGTTTACATACTCTCCAACTTTAGCATTTTCCTTTGGGAAAATCACCATTGTGTTATGAGTTGTCCTTCCGCAGTATTCTTCAGGATTCTTCTTACTCGGTCCTTCAACAAGTACCTTGTATGTTCTTCCAACTAATCCTGACGTTCTCTTTAATGCCTCATTTCTTTGAACGCTAATAATCTCAGCCAGTCTTGCACTTTTTACATCCTCTGGAATGTCATCCTCAAATTTTCTTTCAGCGAGAGTTCGTGGACGTTCGCTGTATTTAAAGTGATATGCCATGATAAAGCCTACTTCCTTAAGAAGGCTAAGTGTTTCAGCATGTTCCTCCTCTGTTTCTCCGCAGAATCCAGCAATAATATCCGTAGATAATTCGCAGTCAGGGATAATTCTCTTGATGGCTGCGATTCTATCCATGTACCATTCTCTTGTGTAGCCTCTGTTCATGCGTTTTAGCATGCTGCTGGCACCAGATTGAACTGGTAAGTGTATGTATTTACAAAGGTTTTCGTACTTAGCAATTGCATGTAGCACGTCATCTGTCATGTCCTTTGGATGGCTAGTTGAAAAACGCACTCTCAAGTCTGGATGAACTTGAGCAACCATTTCTAACAGTTCAGCAAATCTTACGACTGGCTTACTTTCATCTTTGATGACTCCTTTCTTGTCTATGTTCCATTTGTATGAATCGACGTTTTGGCCTAAAAGAGTTACCTCTCTATATCCTTTGCTGTACAAGTCTTGAGCTTCTGCAACAATGCTTTGGGGATCTCTACTTCTTTCCCTACCCCTTGTAAATGGAACTACACAGAAGGAGCACATATTATCGCATCCACGCATGATGCTTATGAATGCCGTAACACCTGAGTTATCTAAACGTACTGGGCTAATCTCAGCATACGTTTCTTCTCTTGATAGAAGTACGTTTACTGATTTTTGGCCTCCCTCAACTTTCTGAATCAAATTTGGAAGATCTCTGTAGGCATCGGGGCCAACTACAAGGTCTACAAGCTTTTCCTCTTCTAGCAATTTATCTTTTAAACGCTCTGCCATACAGCCTAACATTCCAACAACTAAGCTTGGGTTTTGTCTCTTATACTTTTTAAAATTCGTAAGTCTATTTCTAACTCTTTCCTCTGCTTTCTCACGAATAGAGCAAGTATTGATCAGAATTAAATCTGCTTCCTTCTCCTCTCTAGTTGTCGAATATCCATCCTCTGCTAAAATTGATGCTATAATTTCTGAATCTGAAAAATTCATAGCACATCCATAGCTTTCTAGAAATAGTTTTTTACCATTTCCTTTTCCTTCGAGTACGAGGGCTTCACCCTGTCGTGACTCGTCCATTGTTTTGTCTCCTGATCTCATAATCCAGGTGCAAAGTTAACGTCTTAATCGATGGGTGACAAATTGTCACCCCTAAAGGGGTACCCCTAATCTGAGAAAAACTTCTTCCTAACAAGGTGTAAATCGAGAAGAGATTTTTATTTCTTTGCCGTCGAAATTTTGATGTCATGCCAAAAAATCTTGTGATAGTCGAGTCGCCTGCTAAGGCCAAAACAATTGAAGGATACCTAGGAAAGGACTTTGTAGTAAAGTCTAGTTTTGGTCACATTAGAGATCTCCCAAAGGGAAACAATGCGATAGACATCGAAAATGATTTTACTCCTAACTACGAGATTAGTGCTGATAAAAAGCAAGTAATTAGCGACCTTAAAAAAGAGGTGAAGAAAACTGAGGTTGTTTGGCTTGCAACGGATGAGGACCGCGAGGGAGAAGCTATTTCATGGCACCTAGTAGAGGCGTTGAAACTTAAGCCTGAAAACACAAAGCGTATTGTATTTCACGAGATTACAAAATCAGCAATCTTAAAAGCAATTGAGAATCCTCGTAGCGTAAATAAAAATTTAGTTGACGCTCAACAAGCGCGTAGAGTATTAGATCGTTTAGTTGGATTCGAGCTTAGCCCCATTCTTTGGAGGAAAGTAAAACAAGGACTTAGTGCTGGTAGGGTTCAAAGTGTTGGTGTGAGAATCATCATAGATAGAGAGAGAGAAATTTTAGCTCACAAAGCTTCTTCAAAATTCAGAGTTGTAGGAGAATTTACTACTCAAGCTGGAAAACTTGTGAAAGCTGAGTGTAAGAAAAGGTTTGAGACTGAGGGTGAGGCTGAAAAATTCTTGGAAGCTTGCTCGGGGAGTACACATAAGGTTTGGGCTTTAGAAACAAAGCCAGCAAAGAAGAAACCAACTGCTCCATTTACTACTTCAACTCTACAACAGGAGGCATCAAGAAAACTTGGCTTTTCGGTACAACGCACAATGTCTGTAGCCCAAAAACTATACGAAGCAGGGCTTATAACATACATGAGAACAGATTCTGTTATACTAAGTGATCAGGCTTTGGATAGTGCAGCAAGTGCTATCGCTGAAAATTACGGTGACGAGTATTGCCAACGCAGAACATACACAAATAAGAATTCAAGCGCTCAGGAGGCTCACGAAGCAATAAGACCTACAGATTTCACTAAGAGCAAACACAGTGGAACTGCAGATCAAGAAAAATTGTATGGGCTGATTTGGCGAAGAGGTATTGCATCTCAAATGGCGGACGCTAGGCTTGAGAAAACTACTGCTACAATTGATATTTCAGGGTCTGATGAAAAGTTTGTAGCAAAGGGAGAAGTTGTAACATTTGAGGGCTTTTTAAAGGTGTACTTAGAGGGAACAGACGACGAAAATGACGATGAAGCAAAAGGCCTATTACCTGCTATGGTTCAGGGTGAGAATATGGATAGAAAAACCATAGTTGCTACACAAAGATTTGCAAACCACCCTCCTAGGTACACAGAAGCAAGCTTGGTGAAAAAGCTAGAGGAACTAGGTATTGGTCGTCCGTCTACATACGCATCAACGATTAGCACTATCCAAAACCGTGGCTACGTCCACATGCCAGACAGAGAAGGAACAAAAAGAGAATACAGAGTTCTAACTCTTGATGGTACTGAACTCAGTTCTGAAACTGCTGTTGAGAATACTGGTGCTGAAAAGAATAAGCTTGCTCCAACAGACATTGGCAAGGTTGTAAACGACTTTTTGATTGAGCATTTTGGAGACATCTTGGAATACAACTTTACAGCTGACGTAGAGAAAAAATTCGATGTTATAGCTAGTGGCAAAGACAACTGGCAGGATATGATTAGAGAGTTCTACAAGCCATTTAAAGTGAAGGTAGATACCACTCTAGAAACTGCAGAGAGAGCCTCAGGGGAAAGAATTCTTGGAGTTGACCCTGATTCTGGAAAGCAAGTACTTGTGAGGATTGGAAGATTTGGTCCTATGGCTCAATTAGGGAAGGCAGATGATGAGGATAAGAGATTTTCATCGCTTAGAGCAGGCCAAACCCTCGATTCAATCACACTTGATGATACTCTCCTTTTATTTAAACTTCCTAGAGATTTAGGTGAGTTTGAAGGCAAAAAAGTCGTAACTGACATAGGACGATTTGGTCCATATGTTAGACACGATGGAAAATTCATCAGCATCAAGAAAGGAACAGAGGATGATCCATACACTTTAGAATTAAATAGAGCTATCGAGTTGATTGAGGCCAAAAGAGCTGCAGATGCTGCTGCATTGCTTGTAGTATTTGAAGAAGACCCGGATGTTCGCATCATAGAAGGCCGCTGGGGTCCTTACATAAAAGCAGGGAAAATGAATGTGAAAATCCCTAAAGGTGAGGACTACAATACAATTGACTGGAAAAGGGCCCAAGAGCTAATTGAAGAACACTCAAAACGCCCGGCCACAAAGAGAAAGAGAGGAAAAGCAAAGCAGAAATAACAATTCATTGTGTACTCTATTCTAATTTTCGCGTAAATCGAGTGTCTTGCAGGGCGTTATTGTGCCCATCTGTATGAACGACACTCATGAGCGAAAAGATATTTGAGTTATTACAGCCGATTGACAATCCTTTCTACGGAAATCCAGAGGGTTCAGCCAGGATAGCCGATAGAATTGATATGCATAGATTCGACCACAAACCTGAGGTTGAGGGGTGTCGTATTGCTATAATTGGCGTAAATGATGGTAGAAATAGCGGAGATAATGAAGGGTGTTCAGGTGGACCATCTGCAATAAGAGATCATCTTTACAAGCTAACACCTCATTCACGCTGGGCTGAGACAGCTGATTTAGGTGATATTAAAACTTCATTCTCTGAGGATGAGACAGAAGCTGCTTTAATTACAGTAGTTTCAGAATTGATTCAAATGGGAATTATTCCTATTGTGCTAGGCGGAGGCCAAGATCTAACATACGCAATGTATTCGGCTTTAGAGAGTTTTGGTAGACCCATGAATGTTGTTACTGTTGATCAAAGACTCGATTTTGGTGGCGATCCACAAGTTTCTACATCTAGGAATTATATGAACAGAGTTGTCCTTCACGAACCAAACTATTTATTTGATTACGTAAATGTTGGTCATCAGGGATATTTATCCGACCCAGACACTCTAGAACTGTTAGAAAAACTACAGTTTGAAGCAATCAGACTAGGTCAAGTTCACTCAAACCCCAAACTTTTAGAACCTACGTTTAGAAATGCAGATTTGATTTCAATCGATATGGGTTCGATAAGAGCTGCTGATCATCCAGCTTCTGTTCATGCAGGACCCAACGGAATAACAGCATCTCAAATTTGCCAAATTGCTAGATACGCAGGTCTTAGCGACAGAATGCTTGCACTTGGTTTGTTTGAGCACAACCCAGATTTAGATGATAGAGGAAGAGGTGCACAATTGTCTGCACAAGTGGTATGGCATATGATGGATGGAATCTTTTATCAACCAGGAGATCACCCCAAGTGTAGCGCAGATGAATACACTAGGTATGTGGTTGATTTACCGGGAAATGACCACGAAGTTGCCTTTTATAAATCACCCAGAAGTGATCGATGGTGGATGGATGTACCTATCCCAACTTCAAAGAAAAACAACAAGGATCACCACCACCTTGTTCCTTGCTCATATGAGGACTATGAAGAGGCTGCAAGCGGTCAATTACCTGATAGATGGTGGAGGACATATCAAAAGTTAGCATGATGGTATCTAAAAATTTCGTATCTTGCCACACTTCGGGTAATACCCAAACCTGTGAAACCTTTGAAATCAACGAGTTAACATGATTCGTAACTACATATTATCCTTTGCATTTGTAATGCTGGCGTCATTCATGAACGCGCAGCAGGATCCTCAGTTCACACAGTGGTACATGGATCCAGTTGTAAATAACATTGGTGCGGCTGGTCAATCTAACCTGTCTAACATCAGCACTTTTTACAGACAGCAATGGGTGGGCATAAACCATAGCCCAGTTACATACTTATTGAATTTTGATTCTAGATTCAATGATGGTCCTTTTGGCATTGGAGTTCAACTTTATCAAGACGAAATCGGAAATGAAAGCAATACGATGATCAAACTTGGTCCTTCGTACACTTTCAACCCAAATTCATCTGGAACTAAATTCAGTTTAGGCCTTTCAGCTTCTATTTTCTCTAAGAAAATCGGGCACGTATACGATTGGATTCCACCTGACACACCAGTTAATGACGACGGTGCTATTCCAAACGGTACGCAATCTGACCTCGCTGTAGATGTTGATTTTGGGTTCTTCATGAGAAATTCTGATAGATTCTACGCAGGATTATCAACAACGCATTTAGCTCAAACTGTATTCCAAGATTTGAGCATTCGCCCTTCTCGCCACTATTACTTAATGGGTGGCTATAACTTTGACTTAAGTGGCGACCAACTAGTACTTAGAACAAACTTTCTTTCAAAAACTGATTTAGCTGCAACTGCTATTGATTTTAACGTCAATGTTTTGATCAATGAAATGCTTTGGGCTGGGATTTCTTACCGTCCTGGAGATGCTGTTGCTCCTGTTCTTGGTTACCAGCTTAGAATGGAAAAGCAAGAGCAGATTACTTCTAGTGAGCAATTCCTAAGAATTGGATACTCTTATGATGTAACTACTTCTGAATTACAGACTTACTCTCAAGGATCACACGAAATTTTCCTTTCGTATGCTTTCTTATTCAAGTCTACTCCTATCCAAAACAAATTTGCTAATCCACGTTTCTTATAATATCCTATTACTTAAAAACGTATATTAGTTACCACCTGCAAACGAAATTAAAACACTCAATATGAAAAAGTTCCTTCTGTTTTTCATGGCACCAGTACTGCTTGCTGGATGTTACATGGGACCCCAGGGTGAGCTAGTAGGGGTTCAACCCCGTGAATACTGGGACCAAGCTAATCCTTATGGCATGAACTACATCCACTTTGGCTCATTTACAATGGGGCCAAGTGATCAAGATGTGCCCTATGCTTTGAACACAAGATCTAAGACGGTTACAATACCGGCTTTCTACATGGACATCCACGAAATTTCGAATAACGAGTATCGTCAATTCGTAAATTATGTTCGTGATTCTCTGTTCTTGAACACTCTAGCAGAAAATGATGATGATAGATACTTCTTTGCTGAAAATGCTGCTGGTCAAGAATTAGATCGTTTCATTGATAAAGGATACATCCTTAATTGGGAAGAGCCTATTGATTGGACTGATGAAGACATCTTCGATTTATTGTATGATGAATACTACCTTCAAGGGTCAGACAGATTCTACAATAGAAAAGAAATTGATACTAGAAAGCTGAATTACAGATACTACTGGTTCAACTTAGAACAAGCATCTGCAAAGCAAAGTCGTGACGAAGAGTACGGTGAAGTAAATGAACTAAACCAATTACACTCTGTACGTCGTTACTCAGATAGATCTCAATTCGTTGTTGAAGAAACTATTAACGTATACCCAGATACTTTAGTTTGGATTCATGATTATGCATATGCATACAATGAGCCTCTTGCTGAAAACTACTTCTGGCACCCAGCATATGGCGACTACCCAGTTGTTGGTGTTACTTGGGGACAGGCAGTAGCTTTCAATGCATGGAGAACTCAAATCATGAATGAATGGAAGGAAAAGAATGGTGAGACATACATTCAGAAATTCAGACTTCCTTCTGAAGCAGAGTGGGAATATGCTGCTCGTGGAGGTAGAGATTTAGCTCCATATCCATGGGGCGGACCTTATATCAGAAATGATCAGGGTTGTGTACTTGCAAACTTCAAGCCTATGCGTGGTGATTACGTAGAGGATGCAAATGCTTACACAGCTCCAGTTGAATCATACAGTCCAAACGATTTTGGTCTATTTAATATGGCTGGAAACGTTGCCGAGTGGACTAATACAGCTTTTGATGAAACTGTATACGATTTCGCATTTGATTTAGCACCGGATTATGTTTACCACGCTAAAGTGGATGATCCACCTGCACTGCATAGAAAAGTAACACGTGGCGGATCTTGGAAAGACATCGGTTACTACTGTCAAACTGGAACTCGTTCATTTGAGTACAGTGACACTGCTAAAGCATTCATCGGATTTAGATCTGTAATGTCATACCTAGGACGTGGAAAATCAGGTCCTAAGGATGAATGGAACTAAATCTGAACTCAAAGAAAATTTTTACCTAGCACCCTATAACTCAATGTTATAGGAACAAATTGAAACAAATCCTACAAGAAATGAAACCAGGAAGCAAAAGTTGGAAAAAATTAATGGCAAAGCTCTACGGATGGGGAGCATCTATCGTAATTCTAGGAGCGCTATTTAAAATCGAGCACTGGCCAGGTGCATCTCAAATGCTAATTTTAGGTCTTGGTACTGAGGCTGTGATCTTCTTTTTCTCAGCATTTGAACCTCTTCCTAAGGATGATCCAGACTGGACTCTAGTTTACCCACAACTTGCTACAGGTGAGGATTCAAAAACAGCTGTTCAACAACTAGACAATCTTTTGGATGACGCACAAATTGATTCTAAAGTCCTTAAGAGATTAGGTGATGGAATGCGTAATCTAGGTGATCAAGCTAATAAAATGAGTGAAATGGCTGACGCAGCTGGAGCTACTCAAGAATTTAGCGATTCTCTTGTTAAAGCTTCTAATAGAGTTAATGAAATGGCCGACACATACGAAGGTGTGTCTAACTCGTTAACTGGTTTAGTTGGCTCTCAAGATGCTAGCACCAACGCTGGAGATAATCTTCAGAGAATGAACGCTAACCTAGATTCATTGAACAATATGTACGAAATGCAGTTAGAGCAGCTTAAAGAAAACAAAGCTCTATTTGATGGCATGGGAGAACTTATTAAGACTCTAAACGATAGTGTTGAAGACACAAGAGCATACAAGGAACATATTGCTGAACTAGCACAAAACCTTGCTACACTTAACACTGTATACGGCAATATGCTAAATGCAATGGGTGGTAATCGTAGCTAAGCCTAGCTTATCTAAATAATTATATAAGTTATGGCAGGAGCAAAACTATCACCGCGACAGAAGATGATTGGGATGATGTATCTCGTCCTGACCGCTCTTCTTGCCCTAAATATTTCTAAAGAAGTACTTAATGGATTTGTAAAGGTTGAAAACAGCCTTATCAAAACTCAAGTAACTATTGCTGAAAAGGTAAACGACACGTTTAGCACACTAAAAGCAAAATACCTAAACAACCAGGAAAAGGTTGGACCATTCTATTCTAAAGCTGAAGAAGTTACTGCTGATGCTGAAGAAATCATAACATACATTTCAATGCTTAAGGCGAGGTGTATGTCTGCTTCAGAAAAGACGATGCAAGAACAAGAGGAACTTGGATATTCTGGCTACTACGGTAAAGATGAATTAGGACGAGACACTGTACTAAATCTTGAACACATATCTATTAAGGATGAATATATGGCTCTAACTGCATTTATGGTTGGTTCAGACCCTCATACACCTGTTGGAGCTTCCGATGATTGGTATGCAAACACTAAAAGCGTAACAGATTGGAGAACAGAAGGACAATGGAATGCAAAATCATTAAGAAACATTCTTGAGAGATTCAGAGAAGACCTTTTAAATATTAAAGTTGTTGATATTGACGGCTATGAGAGAACATTACCTGAAAATCTTAAGAACTCATTGAATAAACGTTTCTCATTTGAGAAAGAAGTAGAAAATGGTGTAGATGTACTTTGGGAAGCTGCGAATTTCTATGATGTACCTCTAGCCGCAGTTATGCCTCTTATGTCTAAAATGATTATAGACGTACAAGATGCTGAAGCTGAAATTCTAACTTGGTTACTTGGAGGAATTGAAGCTAAGAGCTTAAAGTTCTCTGAAGTTATGCCTCTAGTTATCCCTCAATCTAACTACATAATTAAGGGTGATACTGCAAGAGCAAACATTCTTTTAGCAGCCTTCGATCCGACAAGGGTGCCTGAAGTTTATGTAGAAACTGAAAAGTGGGATGGTGTAGATTCATCTGAGATTGATTATTCAGCGTTAGAAGCTCTTCCAGTTGATGCAATTGGAAATGGACAACTTTCTATGTCTACAAGAGGCATGAAGTTGGGTCAATATCAATACAGAGGTGTAATCAGATATCAAGGACCTGAAGGAGACATGCAAAGCCAAAACTTTGTAACTCCAATATTTACAGTTGCTGAAGCTGCTCTAGTAGTATCACCAACTAAGATGAATGTATTTTACAGAGGTCTTGACAATCCAGTAGATATTTCTGTACCTGGTGTTGCTAACGACAAATTAAGAGTAAGCATCTCTTCTGGTCATAAGATCAGAAAACAACCAGATGGATCATACATTGTTGAACCATCTAGTTCAAACTCTAATAAGATTGCAAACATTTCAGTAAAAGGTGAAATGCCTGATGGAACGATTGCAGATCTAGGAAGAAAAGAATTCAGAGTTAAGAGAATTCCTGACCCAGTACCTTTCTGGTCTGGCAAAAGACCTTCTAACAGAACAATTACAAAGAATGAAGTTCTTTCATTTGCGCCACTTGCTGCTAAAATGGAAAACTTTGATTTCGATGTAAAGGTTCGTGTTAAGAGCTTCACTATCCGTGTAAGTAAGGATGGTACTTTTAAGGAACTTACATCTGGAAATAACAGATTAACAACAGACATGAAAGCTCTTCTTGAACGTGTAAGAAGAGGTAATACAATATATTTCGAGGACATAGTTGTAGGATTGCCTGATGGCACAGAGCGTATCCTAGCACCAATGAAATTGAAAGTAACTAGTTAAAATAGTTTCAATGATGAGAAATTTTTTCAAATACACACTGCTCTTAGTAGCTGTAGCCCTTTTCTCTATAGAGGGTAATGCGCAAGTACACAACGTGCTAGACGGAGCTTATGTAAAAGAGACAAACCTCACTAAGCGTGTGATACCTTACCCACACCTGCGTGAAGCAGATGTTATGTACTTCCGTCGCATTTGGCAAGAGATGGATCTTAAGCAAAAAATCAATCATCCCTACTACTACCCTGTTGAGCCAATTCAGGATAGAAAGAATCTATTTGATGTTATTCGTGATGGATTATTAGTAGAAGGATCATTAGTTGCCTACAGCCCTGGACCTGCTGGTGATAATGACGAGTTTACGCTTCCACTAACAACTGATAGTATTTACAACATTTTAAATCCTGTTCAATACAATAAGCAATGGGATGATGATGGTGAACTTATTGGTACTACACAAACAAGACGTCCAATTGAATCTGAGAATGTGACACGTTACAGACTTAAAGAGGATTGGATTTGGGATAGACAGAGATCAGAGAGATATGTTAGAATTATTGGTATTGCGCCAATGATTGAAGGTTTTGATCAAGATGGTGAAAGCATGGGATATTCTCCTCTTTTCTGGCTATACTACCCAGAGTGTCGTTACGTATTTGCTAACGCAGATGTATTTAACTTATTCAATGATGCTCAAAGAAGAACATATGAGGATTTATTCCAAAAGCGTTACTTCTCTAGCTATATTATTAAGGAATCAAATGTTTACGACAGAAACGTAAGTGAGTACGCTAGAGGTATGGATGCTCTTGCACAGTCTGAAAGGATCAAAGAGGAGTTATTCCTTTTAGAGCACGATCTTTGGCACTACTAATAGTTAGATTATAAAGTTTGAAACGGGGAGCTACATGGCTCCCCGTTTTTATTTTACGACCTTTGCCGCGCAATGTTAACAGTCTCACAACTTGGAGTTCATTTTGGAGAAAGATCTTTATTTGAAGGTCTTAATTTGTTTGTAGGGGAAAAAGACAGGATTGGGTTAGTTGGAAGAAATGGAGCTGGAAAATCTACCCTAATGAAAATCCTAGCAGGAATAAATAAGCCTAGCGAAGGAAGCATCAGTCATCCTAATGAATTCAAAATAGGTTATCTCCCTCAAGAGATGGAGCACAACGAAGAAGCCAGCATATACGATGAAGCTTACAGTGCTTTTGATGAGATTAACAGGCTTGAAAAGAGACTAGAAGAAATAACAAAAAATATAGGTAGTCGTGAAGATTATGAATCTGTTGAATACTCTAACCTGATTGATGAACTTACCGAATGCAATCAGAGATTAGATGTTATTGGGGCGGGTAATCTAGAAGAAAAAATTCAAAGAATCTTACAGGGATTGGGTTTTGCGCAAAATGATATGGAGCGTAAAATGAGTGAATTTAGTGGTGGATGGAAGATGCGAGTAGAACTCGCCAAACTTCTACTCACTAACCCTAATCTTCTACTTCTAGATGAGCCAACAAACCATCTAGACATAGAATCAATTGAATGGCTGGAGGGTTTTTTAAAATCATACCCTGGATCTATAATTTTGATCTCTCACGACAGGGTTTTTCTAGATACTTTAACAAATAGGACTATAGAAATAAGCCCATATAAACTTTACGATTACAAAGCATCTTACACTAAGTATCAGTTTTGGCGTGAAGAGGAAATGGAGAGGCAAGTTCAAGCTTTTAAAAACCAAAAGAAATACATTGACGATACGCAAGTTCTAATAAATAAGTTCAGAGCAAAAAAGAACAAAGCAGCCTTTGCTCAAACGCTTATTAGGAAACTGGACAAACTAGAACGCGTAGAAGTAGACAAAGCAGATAACGCAAACATAAAATTTAGATTCCCACCAGCTCCGAGGTCTGGTAAAGTGATTTTTGAAGCAAAAGGATTAGCTAAATCTTTTGGCGACTTACATGTGTTTAATGATGTTGATCTAATTATGGCTAGGCAAGATAAGATTGCACTAGTTGGAAAAAATGGAGCAGGAAAAACGACGTTGACTAGGATTCTACTTGGATTTGAAAGCTACGCCGGCGAACTTAATATTGGTCATAATGTAGACATAGGATACTATGCACAGAACCAAGCAGAAGAGCTAGACAATAGTCTAACTGTTATGGAAACATTAGAGGAAGCTGTCACGAATGATTATGATGTTAATATCAGATCCATGTTAGGAGCATTCCTATTCACTGGTGACGATGTAGAGAAAAAAGTAAGTGTTCTTAGTGGTGGTGAAAAAGCTAGACTTGCTATGTGCAAGTTGCTATTGCACCCATACAACGTGTTGATACTGGATGAGCCCACTAACCATTTGGACTTAAAAGCAAAATCAGTATTAAAAGATGCCCTTCAAAAATTTGATGGTTCATTGATTGTCGTATCTCACGATAGAGATTTCTTAGCTGGTTTAACTGAGTTTGTATACGAGGTAACATCCAACAGACTTAAACAATACATTGGTGACATAAAGAACTTTCTACATGAGAAGCACGCTGAAAGTATCGGTCAATACGAGGCTTCAAAAACTGGAGAACGAGTATTAAGTAAAGGAAAGAGTTCAACAAAAGATAAGTCGTCTAAATCAATTAGCAAGGAAGAAAAAAAGGCTAAGGACAAAGCACTTAGGCAAGCAATAAAGAAGGTTCAAAGGCTAGAAAAATCTGTTTCAAAAGCGGAAGAGGAATTAAAATTGAAAAATGAAGAGTTGAATTCCGTGGATCCTTCAGACAGAAAAAAAATGACTGATCTAAGCTATGAATTCGAAGAGGTTCAAAGAAAACACGACGATCTTTTACAGCAATGGGAAGACGCGCTAATTGAAAAAGAAAAGTTAGAGAGCTAGTTATCTAGAAATTCCATTCAAATAAGTCTTCCACTTTTCAATTATTTCTTCCATATCCTGAGGAAGATCTGAATCAAAACTTAAAAACTCACCTGACTCTGGATGTGTGAATCCCAGAGTTTTAGCGTGAAGTGCTTGACGAGGTAAGATGTCGAAACAATTGCGCAAGAAACTATTGTATTTGCCACCTGGGGAACCTTTGACTGCAACATTCCCCCCATATCTTGGATCACCAAATAATGGATGACCAATGTACTGCATGTGTACTCTAATTTGGTGAGTACGCCCTGTTTCGAGTTTACACTCAACAAGAGTTACAGGCCCAAACCTCTCTACTACTCTATAATGAGTTACCGCATGCTTGCCTTCTTCACCATCAGGGAATACAGCTTGTACAGTTCTGTTTTGGCGTGAGCGACCTACGTGGCCCTCTATTGTTCCGTCCTCACTAATGTCACCCCAAACAAGTGCATGATACCTTCTCTCAACTAATCTTTCAAAAAACTGCTCACTTAAATTGGTTAATGAGTATTCCGTTTTACCCAAAATCATTAATCCTGTTGTGTCCTTGTCTAATCTGTGAACTAAACCTGGCCTTGGAGTTGGAGAGCCAGGAACTGATGGAATGTTTTGTAAATGGTGTAGAACTCCATTCACCAATGTGCCCGAGTAATTTCCGTGTCCTGGGTGAACTACAAGATCTGTAGGTTTATTGATGACTAAAACATCGTCGTCTTCATAAACGATATTGAGGTTCATCTCTTCAGGAAGAAGTTCAAATTCGTAAACAGGCTGAGGCAATTCTACAGTCACAACATGGCCAGCCTTTACTTTGAAATTAGATTTAACAGGCTTTCCATCTACTCTAATGTAACCACTCTTTGCAGCTATTTGAAGTTTATTACGACTGATGTGAGCAATTAGATTCATCAAGAATTTATCTACCCTTAAGGGTTGTTGCCCAGGGTCAGCAATTAATTTATGATGTTCAAATAATTCTTCAGACATATTAGCGCTGGATGATGAATCTATGGTGCTCTAACCCCTTGCCTGAGTTCTGCCTTACCTGCAATATGTAGATTCCATTTGCAAGTCCTTGAACATTTACATTCGAATTCCCGGTTTGCTCTCTACCACTTTGTATCAACCTTCCATTTGTGTCGAAGATATCCCAAACAACTTCTTCAATCACTCCGAAATTCAGCTCAGAAGAAGTAGGGTTTGGATATGGAGAAGTTATTAGCGTTGGATTTTCAACTTCTACAATATCAACAACAGATTCAGTACCTGCTCTTAGTACAGGCCTTAACATTAGAGATCCTTCAATTGAGGATGGAGCCCAATCAAATCCATTGCCCAATTTGAAATGAAGGTTACCAGCATTTGAGTTTGAGTTTTTATCGAGCCCAATATTTAACCTATCTACCTCTTGTTGAATCAAACCAACATGGATAGTCCCGCTAACTGGGATTGGGTTGTCAAATGGATAATATGCAAACAAATCGTAACCCTCTGTAAAATAAAATGGGTTGTGGAATTGGTACATCGTATCCAACATTTCACCAGGCACTCCTGCATCATCTTCCCAAACCTTCAAAACAAATGTTTCCTCAGAAGCATTATCATAAAACGGTGTAAAGTGAATAAGTACACCATCTAAAGTATCTGCTATTGCAAGTGGGAATCTAACTGCCAACTCTCCTCCAATAGCGTCTAAAGCATAGGCTTTTTCAGCTGTACCATCGTCGTATGCATAGAAGTTGTCGAATACTTGGTCATACCCAATTGAGTCATTGTCAAATACTGTAGTTTGGTTTGTATTAAAACCTACCTCTTCTTGCCAAAGGCTAACTTCAAAAGTCGCAACTGAATCTGAAACAGAAGTATCAAAAACCAACTCTGAAGGCACCTCGTTTTCATCCTCTAGCTCTGAAAGGTATTCTGTAGTGAATACACCAACGGGTACGCTAACGTTCTGTATGAATTGATTTGTATACTTAACAGGCACTCCACCCTCTACTTTGTGCCTAACAGTAATTCCAGTGTTTTCTTGATTGTTAGGGCCAGTACCAAAGTTTGTCGATTCAATAACAAGTGAATCTCTCATATAGAACGCTGGATTCTCTGAAAAGTGAGTCCAAGGCATTGCAGAATAATTTCTCAAAAGAGTGTATGCTGGCTCATTAAATGCCAGTTCTTCTACTGGATTACCGGTAGCACCATTTGCAACTACATAAACGTAATCGATGTGCCACAAATCCGTGTTCCCCATAAGAGAACCATAATTCCTAAATCTAAATTGAAAAGAACTATGAAGATATTCTCCATTTTTAACTGACAAAACTACCTGGGTAAACTCGTCTTCATCTGTTCCTGTTGTCCCCCAAACCTGTGTCCAAATATCCCCTTCTAATCCAACTGATTTAAATTCAACAATAAGTGAATCTTGATTTTCATCAGGTGCGTTTCCTATACCTCCTCCTTGAAACCAAAACGACAATGTAACACCATCATCTGCTGTCATACCATCTAGGTACAACTTTCGTGAAGTCAAGGTGTCTGCCCAACCATGAGCATCAACACTATTGAAGTTATATGGATATCCGCCTGAGTCCATACCGTCTAATGTCGCAACCCCAAAAGTCGGGGCGTTTATAGACATGGTTTGGGTTCTTCTTACAGGACTAGTATCCCATCTTACAAGGTCAATATTATTCTCACCACTTTCCTCATAAAAACTAGGCCAAGCAAAGTCATCTATAAAAGGCAAAGACATTGCTGGTGCTCCATCTCTGAAGGAAGCCTCTCCTCCTCCCCTCTCTTGTCCAGTTGGAACGAAAATTAAATCTCTCTCCATTTCCTGTGCTATCATTGAAACACTTAGGAATTGAATGAATGTGAATACCGATATTTTAGTGTAGAAATTCATCTATGGCTTCTCAAGAAATAAATCGATTGCAGTTCCCGCTTTTACAAACCCTGCATTTGATTTTGGGAATTGACTAACAACTAACGCATGCAATGTGTCTTTTCGTGTGAAAAGTGAATCTCCATATTCTACATAGCCTAATGAAAGAGAATAACTACTTAAAGTTTTTGTTGCATCTGCTAAATCCAAACCGATCAGCCAAGGAATTCTAACATCCTTATTCAGCACCTTTCCGATAACAAGAGTCAGGGATGTTCCTCTTTGCAATCTATCATCTGGAGACAATGAGTTGCCATTTCTTTCAACTCTAACAACCTTTCCATCAAGCTCAGTGTTGGCTTCTGTTTTAATTTTAAGCTTAAATCCCTTGCGCTCTAATAAGCTTTGGGCCAAACGAGCATCTTGCCCTTCCTCAACCCCAATTTTTTCACTAGGAGGTGTCACCCTAAATGTTGTCAAGTAAACAGGCCTTCCACTTTTCACATCACTACCAGCAGCTGGGCTTTGCTCAATAACAGAACCTGGAACAGCAGAAGAATTATATACTGAATCAAGATGTATAGGCATAAGATCTAACTCCTCAAGTACTTTGAAAGCAGAATCCTTCATCATCCCTTCAACTTCAGGAACTGTACGTTCAGACCAAGGCCTACTATTAAGACTCATACCACACCATGTCAAACCCAAAATCACTACCCAAGCCACCCCTATGCCAGCAATAGCTTTAAGCATAGCCTTGGATAATATGAAATCGAGCAATCCCCTCATTACAGGTCTAGCGCTTCTTCTAATCCGTTGTCGTAGTATGCCGTTAACTGCTCACAGAACCCAAACGGCACATCATCAACAACCAGTTTACCCTTAGTCACGTGACCTAGCAACACAGCTGGAACGTCGTTTGCCTCACATATTTCATAGAATTCATCACAATCAGCCTCATCGATTGTTACAACGATTCTACCTTGGGCTTCTCCAAAAAGGAATCCATCTATTCTTAGTTCATCATCGCTAACAATGTCAAAACCTAATTGGTTTGGCATAGACATCTCTAAAAGAGCAGTGAACAGTCCTCCATCACTTACATCGTGAGCTGCACTTACAAGTTTCATCTTGATAAGATCTCTGATGCACTTGTGAAGTTTGTGTTCTGCGTCAAGATTGAATTTAGGAGCTGGCGTATTCTTTTCTCCAATCATGTTAGCAAGGTATTCAGAAGCATTGATGCAATCTGACATTTCACCTACATGGAAGATGAGATCACCCTTCTGCTTAAACTCTAAAGACATGTGTTTTTCTCTATCCTCAATAACTCCAACCATGCCGATTGTAGGGGTTGGGAAAACGGCTTTAGCTGAGCCATCTGCATCTACAGTTTGGTTGTAGAAGCTTACGTTACCACCTGTTACTGGGGTGTTAAACTTTTCGCAAGATCTGCTCATTCCTTTGATAGCCCCAACGAATTGCCAGTAAACCTCTTTATTGTATGGGTTACCAAAATTTAAACAGTTTGTAATTGCTGAAGGAGTTGCACCTGTACAGCTAATGTTTCTAGCTGCTTCTGCAACAGCAATTGCAGTTCCAGTTTCAGGATCAGCCTGTACATATCGAGAATTACAATCAACAGTAAGCGCAAGACCTTTCTTCGTTCCACGAACAGAAACTACTCCAGCGTCTGACGGTCTGTTTGTTGTTCTATTCAATGTACCCACCATGCTGTCGTATTGCTCCCAAACCCATTTCTTAGAAGCAATATTAGGCTGGCATATAAGATCGTGAGCAATGTCAACACATTCCTTAATTGATGGAACAGGTACGCTTGATTGGTCGAATACTAGGTTCTCAGCAAACCAAGCAGGTTCTTCATATTCACGCTCGTATTGTGGGGCTCCTCCCCCAAGCACTAAAGGCGAAGCTGCTACTTGAGCAACGATCTCACCGTTTACAAAAAAGCGAATATCATCACCTTCTGTAACCTCACCGATGTGTTTGGCATGCAGATCCCACTTAGCAAAAATGTCCTCTACTACTTTTTCCTTGCCCTTTTCTACAACAACAAGCATTCTCTCCTGTGACTCAGAAAGTAGAATTTCAAATGGCTCCATATCAGCCTGGCGCAATGGCACTCTGTCAAGGTGGATATCCATACCCACTTCACCAGCAGCACTCATCTCAGAAGTCGAACAAGTGATACCAGCAGCACCCATATCCTGCATACCCACAACCGCATCAGTTTTAGCTAATTCCAATGTTGCTTCAAGTAGAAGTTTCTCCTGGAAAGGATCTCCTACCTGAACAGATGGCAAATCATCTGCACTGTCTTCAGTAATATCCTTTGATGCGAATGACGCGCCTTGGATTCCGTCTTTACCAGTATCTGAACCAACAATATAAACTGGGTTGCCAGGGCCTTTAGCTGTAGCCGAAATGATTTCGTCTACATTCAGAATTCCAGCAGACATAGCATTTACCAATGGATTTACCTGGTAGCATTCATCGAAGAATACCTCACCACCTACTACAGGAATTCCAAAACTGTTACCATAATCTCCGATACCTTTAACGACACCCTCGAGATGCCATTTGGTTTTAGGGTTGTCTGGGTCACCAAACCTCAAGCTATTTAGCTGAGCTATTGGACGAGCACCCATTGTGAAAATATCCCTATTGATTCCACCAACACCTGTTGCTGCCCCTTGGTAGGGTTCGATAGCTGATGGGTGGTTATGAGATTCTATTTTAAAAGCACATCCTAGACCGTCACCAATATCAACAATTCCGGCATTTTCCTCACCAGCTTTAACAAGCATGTGATCCCCCTCCTTTGGAAGCGTCTTAAGCCATTTGATTGAATTCTTATACGAGCAATGTTCACTCCACATTACAGAGTAAATACACATCTCTGTAAAATTGGGTGTTCTACCCATGATTTCTTTGATCTGATCGAACTCATCAGGAGTCAAACCCATCTCTTGGGCTTGTTCTAGTGTTGCAGGTTTTTGAGATGCCTTCATTTGAGCAAATTAATGCGATTAGTTTCAGGGTGTAAAGGTAGCAATGCAATCGTAGGACACAGCCATTTCTAGCTGTAACTTTCGCACATGAGAGCAGTAATTCAGAGGGTAAGTTTTGCCAGTGTAAAAGTTGAGGGCACTTTGATAGGCCAAATTAATTCAGGCCTCCTTGTTTTACTAGGCATTGAGAGTGACGACAACAACGATGACGTTAATTGGTTAGCTAGGAAAATAACTGGTATAAGGATTTTTTCTGACGATGAAGGCAAAATGAATCTTGACTTAGGCGGAGTAGACGGTGAATTATTAGTAGTAAGCCAATTCACTTTACATGCCACAACTAAGAAAGGCACCCGCCCCTCGTTCATTAAAGCTGCAAGGCCAGAACACGCAATTCCTCTGTATGAAAAATTCATTTCTGAATGCGAACTGATAATGGGGAAAAAGGTAGAGACTGGTATATTTGGAGCAATGATGGATGTTGAATTATTGAATGACGGACCCGTCACAATAATGATTGACACAAAAAACAAAGAGTAATTTACCTAGGAATAATGCATACCGGAATTGGCTGCATTTTATGTTGATTCATCTTATTCAATCTTGAATAAATTTCAAAAACCTCAGCTTCTCTTCCTCGAAGATTTTCATGTGATCCCTCACCTCTAGAAAAACTCTCCGCCTGTTTCATAGCTTTTTCGAGTTCAGGATATGTGGCTCCAATTTGGTCTTCATCATTGCGATCATCACCCCACAGACCATCTGTAGGAGCAGCATTTAAAATCGACTCAGGGACATTTAATTTTTCACCAATCAAGTATACTTCTGACTTTACTAAATCTGCAATGGGACTTATATCGACTCCTCCGTCTCCATATTTGGTATAGAATCCCACACCAAAATCCTCGATCTTATTTCCAGTTCCAACGACAAGAGCTCCCCTTTCTTGTGCAAGTACATAAAGAGTTGTCATCCTCAACCTAGCTCGAGTGTTGGCTAAAGCAAGACCATCTGATTTATCCTCAATTACAGGCAAAGCATTTTTCAATCCCTCATAAACTTCTGTCAGATTAATTTCTATAGAGGATACAGTATCATATTCACTAGTCAACTTTTCTATCAATTCATTTGACCTTAGTATTTCAGAAGACGCTTGATGGATAGGCATATTTACAAGAAAGGTTTGGCGACCTGTTCTTGCACATAAAGAAGCAGTAACTGCTGAATCTATCCCACCTGAAACACCAACAACATATGCTGCAATTCCAGATTTGGCTGAATAATTATCCAACCAATTTTCAATATGCTCAGCAATAGCTTCAGCGTTAAAAGACATAAGGGCAAGTTAGAATATTAATCCTATTACAAACTCTAAAAACCTGTCATTTCCTTTAACCTGAGAAGTTTGAATATTACCATCTTCATAGAGTGGCAATCCGTTTTCACCAAGAATAAATTGTTCTACTTCTGGCTTATAGATATTCAGAAATCCAGCATTGAAATTAAGCCCGGTAATTAAGGATGCATATTCTCCTAGGGTTCTTTCAACACCAACACCCACAATATATGAGGCTCTTAGAAGCTTGATATCATTGTTCACTGAAGTCTCTATGTGTTGATATGTGTTTGTCACAATTGGCTCCCATCCCCAACCCTCATCAACAAATTCATTCTTATTCTCAACATATGCACTTGCTTCAATATTTAAGCCCAAACCACATCCAGCATTCGCGTAAAAAGTAGTGTATCCTATTTCCTTAGTTCTAGCTTTAATTGTCAATGGTATGTCTACATACTTAAGTGAAAAATCTCTTCTAGAACTATGGATATTAGCTAAGAATATTTCTTCCTCTAAATATTCCATAGTACCACCAGTATCAAAAACTCTAACCCCTGTACTAAAGGCAAGAGTTTCATTTTGTAAAAAATCCACAATTAACCCAAATCCAAAATTCCCATTCACCCCCTCAGTAAAATGGATGTCGTCCGTAGAATTCATCCAACTTACGTTAGGTGTAATTGCAAGTCCTAGCTTTACTTCTTGAGCAGTAAATTTCTCTTGAAATCCAATAAATAAAAAGGCCAATATTAAAATTGACAGCGAGTGGTTGTGAGTCGTTCGCATAAGTGTTCTCATCTTTGCGTTTAATAAAGTAAAATTAATAGCAGTCAACATGGTATCAACCAAAATTCGCACCACTTTATTGAGGTGGCAATTGTGGACAATCGCATTGATGTGCCTTGCTTCATGTTCAGAAGACAAGTGGGCTGTTAATCCGGATGATGTTGATTTGGGCCGTGACTTTGGAGTTCGAACTTTTCACCAAGACATTCGCAATTTACCCGAATCAGATACTGCTGCAGTTTCTAAATTAATTAGGGTTTACGGTGATTTTTGGGCTGATTATTCTGAGGACATTTTAAAAATAGGACCATATAATGATACGTCTACGGTTTCTGAATTGAGAAGATTTATATCTCATGAAAGCACTTTAGAAACACTTAGAGCGATAGACACTACCTCTGGATCTGACACAAAAATTGCTGAGATCACTATAGAATTAGAGAATGGATTTAAAAGGTTTCATGCATTAATGCCGACTGAACCTGTTCCAGACATAGTTCTAATGCCAAGTGGTTTCAACTTTGCCATATATCCAAGAGAGCACTATTTAGCAATTGGGTTAGAATGGTTCATTGGACACGAGCATCCAATACTGGACAAACTACCACCTGATATGTTTCCTCAATACAGAAGGTTGAGAATGCATCCAGATCTAATTACTTCAAATGCGATGAGAGGTTGGATGTTGGTTCATTTTCAAAACAGAGGATATACAGGCAGAATGTTGTCAGACGACATTCTATACTGGGGTAAAGTACTGTGGTTGATGAGCAAGTGCATGCCTGACATGCACGATCATTTACTTATGGATTGGACCCCGAATCAGTTGAATTGGGCATTGGCAAACGAAGAAGCAATTTGGATTGAACTTCAACCTTCTGATGTAATCTTTGAAACTAATCGCACAATCTACAATAGGTGGATTACAGAAGGTCCGTTTACAAGAGCTGAATCAATCCCTCAAGAAAGTCCAGACAAATTAGGCATATGGATGGGGTGGCGAATTATTGAAGACTACATGAACGCAAATCCTGAAAAAACTATTGAAGAGCTTTTTGACCAAAGGGATGCTTCAGAATTTTTAAGAACTTATAGACCATAATCATGGCTGAGAATAAAATTGAGATCAAAGTAACTACTGACGAAAACCACGTACCTACGGGCATTCATTGGACAGCTCCAAATGAAAAGATCAATGCCAAAAGCGCTAAAGCAATGACTCTTGTTTTTTGGGATGAAGAGAGTGGATCCTCAATGAATATGGATTTATGGATTAAAGAGATGAGTGTTGAGGAGATGAGACATTTCATATGCCAAAACATGATGCTACTCGCCGACACTTTTGAGCGATCAACAAATGATAAAGCGCACGCAGATGCATTAAGAGGCTTCACAAAGGAGTTAGCAAAAAGGGTTGGCGTACTAGAAGAGTAAGTTTGTTTGCTCGAAGAAATTTAGCAATTCTTCCCTTCCCTCTTTAGTCTCAGAAGAGGTAACAAATACTGGTGGCATTTTATACCATTGCTTCATCATTTCAGCAGTATATGCAGATTGAAATTCTGCTCTTTCAGTTTTGTTTAGTTTATCAACCTTGGTGAAGACTATTACAAAGGGCAATCCTTCTTCACCCATATAAGCCATAAATTCTAGATCTACTTTTTGAGGCTTCTGCCTACTGTCTACCAGCATCATGATGCACATGAGATTGCGCCTTCCTTCTAAAAACTGTCTAGAGGTTCTTTCCCATTTTATCCTATCTTTTTTACTGACTTTGGCATAACCAAAACCTGGTAAATCTGTCAAGTACCACGGTTCCTTTTCTTCATTAATTTCAAAATGATTTATCAGCTGTGTTTTTCCAGGAGTACTACTAATCTTAGCAATACTCTGGCGACCAACAATCATGTTTATCAATGACGATTTCCCAACATTTGATCTTCCTATAAAGGCATATTCAGGCTTATCCATAGGTGGGCATTCCCTTGGATGGGCACTACTCTTAACAAAAGAAACTGAATGTATCTCCATCACCCAAGAGCAATTTCTCTAGAGTCATACCAACTCGATAGAATTTTATTGAATTCTTCAGGGTGCTCCATCATGGGTGCATGCCCACATTCATCTATCCAAAACAAATCTGAATCCGGTAATTTTTCGTGAAATAGCTCACCAACATCAGGTGGAGTAACAATATCATTTTTACCCCAAATCACACAAGATGGAATATTCATATTAGGTAGATCATCCTCCATGTTATGCCTAATTGCAGACTTTGCAATTGATAAAATTCTTAAGATTTTATTTCTATCATTCACTGCTTCAAAACACTCCTCAACTAATTCATCTGTAGCATGTTTGGGATCGTGAAATGTAACCTGGACCTTGTTGCGTATGTATTCTTTGTCTTCTCTTCTTGGAAAAGAGTTACCAAAGGCATTTTCATATAAACCACTACTAGCAGTTAATGTCATAGAAGCAACTCTATCTAAATGATTTTTCGTGAATATTAATGCCACATGGCCTCCTAGGCTGTTGCCTAATAAGTGAACTTTTTCAAGGTTCATATGATCTACAAACCCTTTGATGTGTTTTGCTATTTCTTTAGCAGATGTCTTTCGAAGTGGTAAGTCATAAATCGGCAACATTGGAGTAAGCACTCTGAACCTTTTGCTAAAGTGTTCTCTTACGCTTTCAAAATTGCTTAGTGCACCAAATAACCCATGGAGAATCACCATTGGTTCACCGGCTCCTTCATCTAAATATCTAAACTCACCTGACTCTAATACAGTAGCTTCCATAGGTTCACATTTATGGGTGCCAAGCTACACCACATATGTTTCATATCAAGACTTATGTAGTCTTAAACATCCACTTTGCGTTGTTCACATCGATTGTTGATATCCTGTTGATTTCGGAAAAACTCAATTTTCCCTACCGCCTGTAATCGCTTGTTATTCATGGGTTTCTAACTAATCGTTGTTAAACACTTTTCCACAAAGTGGTAGAAAGTGTCAAATCGTGGGAATATGTGGTAAATCTTAATTAATTTTGAATCCACAACTCACTGTTGAGATTATGCTAAACCTACTCGGAGAACACAACTGTAAAATCGACGCTAAAGGGCGTTTGATGTTCCCTGCGCGATTACGTAGGCAGTTAGAAAGTGTTATACATCACGGCTTAGTTATTAATCGAGACATATTTGAAAACTGCTTAGTTCTATACCCTAAACCAGAATGGGATAAGGTGAATGCTGAAATGACTCAATTAAGTCGCTATAACAGAAAACACCAGTTGTTTCAGAGAAAGTTCATGAAGGGTGCAACTCTTGTAGATTTAGATTCTTCTGGAAGGCTAAATGTTCCAGCGGCACTTTTAGAACATGCAGGCATAGATCTCTCAAAAGGGAATGAGGTAATTGTCTCAGGACTTGGAGAGAAAGTAGAAATATGGACAGTTGATGCTTACCAGGCTCAAGTCCTTTCCGATACCGACGACTTCGATTTTGGAGATCTCGCTGAGGATGTACGAAAAGACATAGACCCAAACCTGCTGACGTGATGACAGACCAAACCTACCACGTGCCGGTTCTACTAGACGCCTCGATCGAGGCTCTTAGCCTCGGCGACGGCGGAGGGGATTGGATGGATGCAACTTTTGGGGGTGGCGGTCATAGCCGTGTAATTCTTAGCAAACTAAGTGAGGATGGGAGATTGTTTGGGTTTGATCAAGACCCTGATGCAGTTTCAAACAGCATAGATGATCCTAGGTTCACATTAGTTGAATCAAACTTCAGATATGCCAAACAATTTTTGAGCATACACGGTGTCAAAGAACTGTCTGGAATGCTCGCTGATCTTGGCGTTTCGTCTCACCAATTCGACACTGCAGATAGAGGGTTCTCTTTGAGAATGGAAGGCCCTTTAGACATGAGAATGAACCATTCTTTAGGAAGGTCAGCATCTGAATTAATAAAAGAATCAACTTGGGAAGAATTAATGGTTGTCTTGAGAATGTACGGGGAAGTGAACAGGCCCGACAAACTCGCAAGAACCATTAAAGCCGCTTCTGACATCTCGCCCATCAACACCACTAATGACCTTATTAAGGCTATTAATACACACGCTCCAGGTGGAAGGGAGAATAAATTTTATGCTCAGGTTTTTCAAGCATTGAGGATAGAAGTTAACGATGAGCTTGGTGCGCTTAGAGATTTGTTAGAACAGGCTACTCAACTCATTAAGCCTGGTGGGAGATTAGCAATAATCTCCTACCACAGCTTAGAGGATAGGCTTGTGAAGCACTTTATGAGATCTGGGAATTTTGAGGATAAGGTTGAGAAGGATATAAAAGGACAAACTCTTGCCCCTTTCAAACAAGTTGTTCGAAAAGCTATTGTCGCGACACCTGAGGAAGTAGCGGACAACCCCAGAGCTAGATCTGCTAGACTTAGAGTTGCTGAAAGAACCACATACACACCATTAGCATGTTAAAGTGGTTTAAAAAAAATAACAAGCCTGAAAATTCAGGAACAGGTGGTAATCGAAGATTATCTGGCGAACAAAAAGCTGCTCGTGAAGAAGCAAAAATGCTAGCACAAAAAGCTGCAGAAGATGCTTTAAAAGCAAAGGCTGAAAAGGTGAAAGAGGCTAGAGAAAAAGCCGCTAGATCTTCTGCTGAAAACCGGGCTAAAATTGTTGAAGAACAACGCAAGAAACGTGCTGAAGCCAATGCTACAGGAAAAATATTGAGAGATATAATAAGCGGTAGATTCTTAACTGGAGAAGGTGTTATTGCTCACATACCATTTCTTCTTTTCCTATGTGGGATTTTTTTGGCGAACATCAGTTTGGGCTACAAATTTGAAAATATAGAGCGCGATAAAATGAAAACAAAAAGAGCGCTTGAAGAGGTGAACGCTGAATATAAAACTCTGATGTCAGATTTAGAATCTAGACTTCAGCAGAGTCGAGTGGAGGAGGCTATTAAGGATTTGGGGTTAGAGCAGCCATTGAGTCAACCAATACTTTTAGAAGAGAACGGGGATGAGTAAAGGGGGAATACAAACCATAAGATTTTGGATGATATTCGTCCTATTCTGCTTCATCTCATTGGGGATCTTTGCCAGGATTCTTGCAATACAATTTGTAGAGCATAACCATTGGATAAATAAGGGAGCTGAATATTCTGAAAGTGTAAAAACTATTGAACCTTCTAGAGGCCAAATCCTTGCAAAAGACGGCTCCCTACTAGCTATTAGCGTTCCCGTATACAACCTAAGCTGGGACAGTCAATGTGAAGCGATAGATTGGGATTCATACAATTTATACAAAGACGAACTGTGTGAGGAATTGTCTAAAATTCTTGGCAAAAGTGCTGACCACTACTCTGAGTTATTAAATAAGGCGAGGCTTGCTGAAAGTAGATACCAACTTTTTGGAAGAAACATTCCTTACACAAAGTATAAGGACCTTAAGAATATCCCATTCATAAATAGAGGGCGTTACAAAAGTGGTTTTGTTTTTGAAAGGAATGAAGTGAGAAACAAACCATTTGAACCACTTGCTGGGAGAACTATAGGTATTGATCGTGATAGTCATAGAGTAGGGATAGAATTAGCTTGGAATAAAGAATTAGGCGGAGTTGAGGGCAAGCAACTTCAACACAGAATTTCAGGTGGGGAATGGCTACCTGTTACTGACGATTTTATATCCGAACCACAACAGGGTTTAGATGTAGTTACAACTATTGATATGCATCTTCAGGACGTTGCAACATCATCTTTAAAGAGGCAGCTAAAAAAGCACGATGCAGGTTGGGGCATTGTGGTATTGATGGAAGTTGAGACTGGATATGTTAGAGCAATTTCTAATCTAACTAGATCTGAATCTTCAAATGGAGATGTGTACTATTCAGAGTCATACAATCACGCTTTGGGGTCAGCTGTAGAGCCTGGATCGACATTTAAACTAGCATCACTTATGACTTGCCTTGAGTCTGGCAAAATTCAATTGACAGATTCAATAGATACGGGTAATGGTATAGTTGAGTTCCATAAAAGAAAAATGAGGGATTCAAATTGGGACAAGGGTGGACATGGGAAAATATCTCTAGAGCAAGTTTTCTCAATGTCGTCCAATGTTGGGTCTGCTCTTGCTGTAAAACAATGCTTCAGTCTAGAACCTCAAAAGTTTCTTGATGGACTACAGAAAATTGGCATCACACAACCTTTAGGAATAAATCTAGTTGGCGAGGGGGATCCCAAAGTGTACTCTACAGTTGGAGAAGGAGCTTGGTCTGGTATTTCTCTTACTCAAATGGCAATTGGTTATGAGGTTACTCAAACACCTCTACAAACTCTGGCATTATACTCAGCCGTCGCAAATAATGGCAAATTAATGAGACCTGTTTTTGTTACTCAAACACAAAGAAAAGGTGAGGTTGTTGATGAGTTTGGCCCTGAGTTAATCAATGATAGAATATGCTCGGCCAGCACTCTTAAGGCTTGCAAAAAAATGATGGAAAGCGCATGCGTTCCAGGTGGAGAAGGAACTGCAGCTAATATTTTTAATAAGAGCCCATACACTGTAGCAGGGAAAACTGGAACATGTAAAATTGCACATAACGGAAGCTATGAAGACGGTAGATACAGGGCTTCATTTACAGGCTATTTCCCAGCAGAAGATCCAAAATTTTCATGCATAGTCGTTGTCTCAGATACTAAGAGTGGATCGTATTACGGAAGTACAATAGCAGCTCCTGTATTTAGAGATTTAGCAGATCTTATTTATGCAACTGACCCAGGATTCCACGAAATTTTAGAGGAACCTCTTTTAGCTGATAACAACAGACATCTTCCCACTGCAAACAATGGAGAGAGATCAGAAGTGGTATATCTATATGAAACTCTTGGAGTTCCATATGTAGACAGAAGCGGTGGTTCGGATTGGGTTAGAGTAAGCACTTCTCAAGACACAGTAAACCTGTCAAAAAGAGAAATAATTGATAAGACTATGCCAAACGTAAAAGGCATGGGGCTTAAAGACGCTCTCTACTTACTCGAAAATGCAGGCATTAGAGTTTACTACGAAGGGACTGGTGTTGTTAAGAGTCAGAGTGTTAACCCTGGAACACCTTTTACTCAAGCATCTACAATAAAACTCATTCTATCGTGAAACTACTGAAAGACTTATTATACGACGTTAGAATTGAAGAAGTGTTTGGCACAACTCACGTTGCTGTGGAAAGTGTTAGCATTGACTCTCGTTCAGCAAAGCCCATGGGATTGTTTGTTGCAATTAAGGGCACTCAAGTTGATGGGCACGATTATATTGCTTCAGCTTTAGCAAATGGAGCAACAACCATAGTTTGTGAGGATGTACCTGAAGGAGCAGACAGTATTGAGGGAACTACTTTTGTAAAGGTAAAAAACAGCTCAGAGGCTTTAGGACACATCGCTTCATCTTTCTACGACAATCCAACTTCTGAAATGAAGGTAGTTGCTGTCACGGGAACAAATGGCAAGACAACAACTGTTAGTCTTCTTCATAGTCTTTTCAGAATTATGGACAGAAAAGCAGGGATGATAGGAACTGTTGAGAATAAGATAAATGACAGATCTGTTGAATCAACTCACACTACTCCTGATGCTATTTCTATTCAAAAGCTTTTTAGAGACATGGCAGATGAAGGATGCAAGTTTTGCTTCATAGAAGCCAGTTCTCATGCTATAGACCAAAACAGATTAGCAGGCACCAAATTCGCTGGGGCGGTATTCACCAATATCACTCATGACCATTTGGACTATCACCAAACATTTGATAATTACATCTCAGCTAAAAAGAAATTATTTGATGTCCTTCCTTCTAGTGCATTTGCTTTAACTAATGCTGATGACACACACTTTGAGGATATTATTTCAGATTGCAAAGCAAATTGCATCACTTATGGAGTTAATGCATATGCAGACGAGAGAGCAAGAATAGTCGAAAACCAACTTCAAGGCCTCCACCTACACATAAATGGACAAGACCTGTATTCTCGACTTGTTGGTGGATTCAATGCATCTAACCTATTAGCAGTTTATTGTGTGGCTAAAAGTTTGGGCTTTGATTCTCTAGTTACACTTACTTCTATGTCATTATTGACTCCACCTGCAGGAAGATTTGAGTTAGTAGAAAGTCCCGATGGAATAACTGCAATTGTTGATTATGCACACACACCCGATGCTCTTGAAAATGTCTTAAAAACAATAGCATCATTTAAAACAGGAGGTGAAAGGATCATAACAGTAATTGGATGTGGCGGAGATAGAGACAATTCTAAAAGACCCGTGATGGCAAGAGTTGCATCAACAACATCAGATCAAGTGTTTCTCACATCTGACAACCCTAGATCTGAGGATCCAAATGCAATTATTTCAGAAATGCAAGCTGGCCTTGATCCAATAGATAAACGAAAGTGTATAGCTATTAGCGATAGACGAGAAGCAATTCGAGCAGCAGCTGCTTTTGCTGAAGCAGGGGACATCGTTCTAGTTGCGGGAAAGGGACACGAAACCTATCAAGAAATCTCAGGAGTGAAACACGACTTCGACGACAGAATAGTTCTGCGTGAGGCATTTAATCCTTCAAACTAAGAATCATGTTGTACCACTTATTTACATATCTAGAATCAACATATGATCTCTCAGGAGCGGGGCTTTTTGAGTTTATCACATTCAGAGCAGCGATGAGTCTCATCACTTCTCTAATTATTGGAATTGCTCTTGGAAAGAGAATTATTGAATGGCTTCAATTAAAGCAAGTCGGTGAAATCGTAAGAGACTTAGGACTACAAGGCCAAATTGAAAAGAAAGGGACTCCTACAATGGGAGGAATTATTATTCTATCTGCAATTTTAATCCCGACTCTGTTATTTGCAGACCTAACAAGCGTGTACACACATATGATGTTGCTTGTTACTGTTTGGCTTGGAACTATTGGATTTATCGATGACTACATCAAAACATATAAAAAGAACAAAGAGGGGCTTGCAGGAAGGTTCAAAATCATAGGCCAAGTAGGTGTAGGTGTAATTCTGGGTTCTATAATGATGTGGCATCCAGATATTGTTATTAAGGAGATGAGTGACGATGGGGTTTGGACTGCTTTGCGCTCAACAGAGACTACCATTCCATTCATAAAGGGTAACACATTTGACTATGCCTGGATGATAAGCTGGTTGTTTGAGGATGTCAATTCATGGGTTTGGATCGTGTTCATACCAATGGTAATACTAATTGTAACGGCTGTGTCTAATGGTGCTAACCTCACTGACGGATTAGATGGTTTAGCTACTGGTACTAGCGCAATTATTGGAATTACGCTTGCAGTCCTTGCATACGTTAGTTCAAACACTCAGATTGCAGAATACCTGGGAATCATGTACATCCCAGGGTCTGAAGAACTAGTTGTATTTATTGCTGCCTTTGTAGGAGCGTGTATAGCATTCCTTTGGTACAACGCATTCCCTGCACAGGTGTTTATGGGCGACACTGGATCTCTTGCATTAGGAGGAATTATTGCGGCATTTGCTATTGCAATTAGAAAGGAATTATTAATTCCTGTTTTGTGCGGCATTTTCTTAATAGAAAATCTGAGCGTGGTTATACAGGTGACCTACTTCAAATACACCAAGAAAAAATACGGTGAAGGTCGGCGCATTTTCCTGATGTCTCCACTTCATCATCACTACCAAAAGAAGAACATCCACGAATCTAAAATCACAGCGCGATTCTGGATTGTGGGAATACTATTAGCTGTAATCACA
Organism: Methanobacteriota archaeon; assembly: GCA_002723115.1. Taxonomy (GTDB): domain Bacteria; phylum Bacteroidota; class Bacteroidia; order Flavobacteriales_D; family Sanyastnellaceae; genus UBA974. The sequence continues at coordinate 62,135 of PBNL01000024.1, forward strand.
ATTGTAACCCTGAAGGTTAGATAATGTCAGAAAACATACTCATACTTGGTGCCGGCGAAAGCGGTGTTGGGGCAGCGAAGCTAGCCTTAACTCTGGGGTACACTCCATTTGTGAGTGATGCCGGAGAGGGTAAGGCCGCTTTCTTGGCCGAACTCGACCATGATGGGGTAGAGTATGAAGTAGGGGGGCATAATCCGGGGGTTTGGCCTATGGTGGAAACTGTAGTGAAAAGCCCTGGCATACCTGAAGATGTGCAAATCGTAAAAGATCTCAAAGAAGGAGGCGCAGAAGTGATCAGCGAGATAGAATTTGCCAGTAGGCACTTCGACGGAAAAGTCATAGCAATCACTGGTGCAAATGGCAAAACCACAACTACAGCTCTCATTTATCAATTACTCAAAGACTCAGGAGTCAACGCTTCGTGCGTAGGAAACATTGGTACAAGTTGGGCGAGAGAAATGAGCGAAGGGAATTCAGATGTGGTAGTTGTTGAGACTAGTAGTTTCCAATTAGACGGAACCTCAACTTTCAAACCTGATATAGCTGTTCTTCTGAACATAACACCTGACCATCTGGACAGGTATGACTACTCTCTTGAAAATTACGCACAGTCTAAATGGCGTATAACAGCGAACCAAACTGAAAGTGATTTCCTCGTATACAATTCAGATGACGAAGTCATTGCTGGGCTAATTGAAAAAACAGGAACTAGAGCTCAACTCATGCCTGTTACGACTGAAAAATCTCTTTTAGCTGAATGCTTAGGAGCTGGATTAAATCCAGAAAATCAAAACGAATTTTTAATACATACACATAATACAAAACCTTTTACCATGACTATTCAAGAACTGGCTTTACAAGGCAAGCACAACTTGTTTAACTCAATGGCTGCTGGTGTTACCGGCCGCATTTTGGAACTTCGCAATGAAGGAATACGAGAATCTTTAACCAATTTCGAAGGAATTGAACACCGATTAGAATACGTTGCTGACGTAAATCAAATCCGATTTATAAATGACTCTAAGGCGACTAATGTGAACAGTGTTTGGTATGCGCTAGAGTGCATGGATAGACCTGTAATATGGATCGTTGGAGGTATAGACAAAGGGAATGATTACAGAGATCTAATCGCTCTAGTAAAGGACAAGGTGAAGCACATGATTTGCCTCGGCAAAGACAATAAAAAGCTTATTAAGACTTTCTCGAAGCATGTTGAAACTGTACACGTTGCTGAGACTGCAGAAGAAGCAGTTAGAATTGGTTACGATCTAGGAATGCCAAACGACGCCGTACTTCTCTCACCTGCATGTGCCAGCTTCGACCTATTTGGTAGCTACGAGGAAAGAGGAAATAAATTTAAGCAAGCAGTAAGAGGACTGTAAGATGTCAACTTGGGTTCAAGAAATAAAGGATCGCTTAGAGGGCGATAGAGTCATATGGATGGTGGCGCTGATTCTAAGTGTATGGTCACTACTTTCTGTATACAGTGCTATCTCCTCACTTGCTGTTAAGGCTGGTGGAAATTCCACGAAATTCTTAACTAAGCAAGGGATTCTACTACTCTTGGGCTTGGGAGTCATATATATTGTTCACCGAATTAATTACAAGTATTTCGCTAGGTTGGCTAATGTTGTGTATGTCTTAGCCGTAATAGCCTTGGTGTTAACGCTTGTAATGGGATCAGATATTAATGACGCGAAGCGTTGGCTTGAAATTCCATTTGTAGGCCTTACTCTTCAAACTTCAGATTTTGCAAAAGTTGCACTAGTTATGTGGGTGGCCAAAGAGCTCCACCTCCGACGAGAACATCTTGACGATTTTAAAAACGAAGTCGTCCCCATCCTTCTGCGAATAGCAATAGTCTGCGGACTCATTCTTCCCGCCGATCTCTCAACCGCCTTGTTATTGGGAGCTGTTACAGTGGGAATGTTAGTAGTTGGTGGGGTGCCTTGGTCTAGTATTTTTAGAATCGGAGGACTTAGTATTGCCCTAGGTATGGGGCTATACGGACTTGGTAAAGTCTCACCAGAATTATTCCCCCGCTTTGGGACATGGACAAGTCGTATTGAGCAGCACATAGGATTTACAACTGGAGGAGCTGGTCATGTTGCCAGTGAAGGTGAATACCAAATCGAACTTGCACAAGTTGCCATTCACAATGGTGGACTACTCCCCTCTGGTCCAGGAACAGGAACTTCGAGGAACTTCCTTCCGCACCCATACTCAGATATGATCTATGCATTTATTATCGAGGAATGGGGGGCAATAATAGGGGGGTTGGGCTTGTTACTTATCTACTTGATACTACTCTACAGAACAATAATTGCCGCAAAAAACTGCGACCGACCCTTCGGAAGCTATCTAGCTATGGGCCTTGGAATGATGATTACAATCCAAGCCCTAATCAACATGGCAGTTGCAGTTAGGCTTTTCCCAACAACAGGACAACCCCTTCCATTAGTCAGTTATGGGGGAACATCAATACTTTTCACCTGTCTCTCAATTGGAATGATCCTCGCAGTAAGTAGGGCTCCACTTTTAGCAAAAAAATAGATGCCCCAACTCGAAAGCGTTATCATATCAGGAGGAGGAACGGGAGGTCACATCCACCCAGCGCTTGCAATCGCTGACGAAATTCGCAAGCGCTACCCATCGTGCACCATCAAATTCGTAGGCGCCCTTGGACGCATGGAAATGAGCAAAGTCCCAGCAGCAGGCTACGACATAGACGGCCTCTGGATCACCGGCATCGAACGCAAAATCACGAGCCTGCGAAACCTCAGCTTCCCTTTCAAACTCATTAGCTCCCTCCTAAAAGCAGGTCGATTAATCCGCTCATACAAACCTCAAGTAGTCATAGGCGTCGGCGTCTTCGCCAGCGGCCCAGTCCTATTCCGAGCTTCACGTCGCGGAATACCAACTCTAATCCAAGAACAGAACAGTTTCCCAGGAATCACAAACCGCATCCTTGCCGGCAAAGTCGACAAAGTCTGTGCAGGATTCCCTGGACTATCTCGATGGTTTCCTTCAGACAAAATCGTAGAAACAGGCAACCCTCTTAGGGATGGAGTATTAAAACTTCTTTCAGAAAAGGTGGACAGTAGAGCAGCACATTTTGGGTTGGGATCAGATAAACCATTAGTATTTATAATGGGTGGAAGTCTGGGAGCTGCATCCATGAATTCTGCTGTCAAAAAAATCGTTGAGAGCTTCATAGTTAAAGGATCAGCACCATATTCTATACTCTGGCAAAGCGGCGATAGATATCATTCCGAATGTTCCGCTTGGTTGGAAAAGTTGGTCTCTACAAATCCATGGATAGGTGATTCTGTGAAGTGTTTGGGATTTGTCGACAGAATGGATTTGGCCTATAGCGCAGCAGATCTAATCGCAAGTCGTGCAGGAGCAATGAGTATTTCCGAACTTTCTCTTGTTGCCAAACCCACAATCCTCATTCCCTCCCCTCATGTAGCAGAAGATCACCAAACTAAAAACGCACTTTCCCTTGTCGATAGAGACGCTGCAATCATGCTCTCCGACTCAGATGTCGTTTCAAAGCTTGGTTCGACAATCAATAAAACTCTTGGAAATTCGGATAAAACTTCTGCTATGTGCAAGGCTCTTCGATCTTGTGCTAGACCTAAAGCTTGTACAACAATAGTTGATGAGATTGAATCACTTCTAAACTCTCGTCAATGAATTTTAAGGCCGCTTACTTCATAGGAATTGGCGGCGCTGGCATGAGCGCAATTGCTAGGTTTTTTAGTAAAAAAGGTCACGTAGTCAAGGGCTACGATAAAGTCTCAACCAGACTTACGGACTTCCTTAAAATAGAAGGAATAGACATCAACTTCGAAGACGACATCAACTCAATACCGTCTGACATTTTAGAACTATCTCCTGACGAATTGCTCTTAGTATACACCCCAGCAATTCCAGATACTCACGCGCAACTTTCCCATTTAAAATCGCTTGGTCACACACCCATTAAACGCGCCGAACTCTTAGGCCAAATCACTCGCGATTCTCAATCGCTCGCAATTTCAGGTACCCACGGAAAGACCTCAACCACAGCAATCCTAGCCCACATCCTAGACGGTACCCCCAACGGCTGCAACGCATTCCTCGGCGGCATAGCAGCGGCCAACAACAGCAACCTCTACCAACACCCCGACGCACAATGGACGGTTGTCGAAGCTGACGAATTCGACCGCAGCTTCCACCACCTCAACCCCAGCCACGGCCTCATCACTTCCCTCGACCCCGACCACCTCGACATCTACGGCTCCCCCGAAGCCTTCATCGAAGGCTTCAAAATCTTCCAGGGACAAATCTCAGGCCAAACCCTAGTCGCGTCCCCCCTCTCACCAACCTTCCCCAACGCCCAATCCTACGGACTCGAAACCGACTCCACCAACCCAAACCATTTCGCCTACGACATCACCCACACCTCGTCCGGGATCTCGTGCTCGATCAGCCTCGACAACGGCTCCCACACCATAGAAGATCTGAAAATCCCCCTCTTCGGCGAACACAACCTTGAAAACGCGGTAGGCGCCGCAGCCCTCGCACACCTTGCTGAAACACCCCACGATATCATTTCAGAAAGGCTTCAATCCTTCCCTGGAATTTACCGTAGATTCCAAATTCACGTGAACACTGAAAACCGCGTGTACATTGACGACTACGCGCACCACCCGACTGAAATCGCAAAGACTATAGAAGCCGTAAGAGAGCACTTCCCAAACCGCAATCTCACAGTCATTTTCCAGCCCCACCTCTACTCAAGAACCCAAGATCAATTAGAAGGATTCTGCAAAGAATTAGCAAAAGCAGACCAACTTTTTCTCCTTCCAATTTACCCAGCTAGAGAGGAATCAATTCCTGGAGTCAATACACAATTGATACTTGATAACATCTCGCACCCCCACGCCAAACTATCGACGATAAATTCCATCTTCGAGAACTTAAAGGCATACTCCGTGGATGTTGTTCTTACCCTTGGCGCTGGCGATATTGACACTCTAGTACCCCAAATGAAAGAATTTGCTTCCATGGACGCCTAAAGCGGCCATGAAAACTAAGATTCTCAAAATAGCATTTTCACTTCTTCTCGCAACGGGTCTTACTTCCCTTGTGGTTTTTGCTACTTTGGAAAGCGCCAATCGCAAAGTTGAATCCATCAACATCACAATTACCGACGCTGAGAATAGCCTATTCCTAAATCCAGCACGAGTAAGAACCCACCTCGACGCATATGGCCCGCTAGTTGGTATCCTCGAAGACAAACTCCCGCTAAGCGATCTTCACGATCACTTGATGCTCATACCATCTGTGAGAAGAGCTAGCATCTATCCTACTCTTAGCGGAGAGCTCAACATCATTCTAACGCAAAAGCAACCGCAAGTTAGAGTTCACCCTGAACAAGGACCTGATTTTTATATTGATGAATTAGGACTTGCTATGCCTCTTGATCCTGTAAATTCTGCTAGGGTCCCTATCATCCATGCCAAGGATATAAATGAAGCATCTATTGGAATCGAGTTTTTAGAAAAAGTGGGTAACGATAAGTTTTGGGCTTCATTGATAGACCAAATCATCATTCAACCCACCGGTGATATAAAGCTCTTACCACGTTTGGGCTCTCCTATCTATATCGGATCAGGCCAAGACGTAAACGAACAAAAAAAGAATCTAATCACGTTTTACCGAGAACAGGTACAAACGGGAAACCTCAAAAATTACAGCCGCATAGACTTAAGTTATCACAACCAAGTTATTGCAACTAAATATGCCCACCTCAATTAATTCTGCCATGGAAAACGAACTGAACTCAATTGATCCTGAAATCCTAGTTGGCCTAGATATAGGTACTACAAAAATTGCCTGCTTTGTTGGGCAAAGAAACGAGCACGGTAAAATCGAAATCCTAGGATATGGTAAAAGTGAATCTGTTGGAGTTTCTAGAGGTGTCGTATCGAATATTGACAGGACAGTACAATCTATAAAGGCTGCTGTTAAAGCTGCTGAAGAGGATTCTGGGGTAGAAATCAAATTGGTAAACGTAGGTATTGCTGGGCAGCATATTAAGAGTTTACAGCACAGAGGCATGATTACTCGAGAAGAGACTGAGGATGAAATAGCACAAACTGATATCAACGAATTAGTTGACGACATGAGTAAGCTGGTAATGCCTCCAGGTGCTCAAATCCTTCACGTTCTTCCTCAAGAGTTCACAGTTGATTCAGAACCTGGGATTAAAGATCCTGTAGGAATGGCTGGCGTTAGACTTGAAGCTAATTTTCATATCATCACTGGTGACATTGCTGCAGCAAAGAATATTGTTAAATGTGTAAAGAAGGCAGGTTTAGAGTTAGATAAATTAGTTCTTGAACCACTCGCGTCATCATCATCGGTATTGACTGAAGAAGAAAAAGAAGCTGGTGTAGCATTAATTGATATAGGTGGTGGTACAACTGACATTGCAATTTTCCAAGACGGAATCATTAGACATACTGCTGTAATTCCATTTGGCGGAAAGGCAATAAGCCAAGACATAAGCAACGGCTGCACTATTATGGCAAAGCACGCAGAGAAATTAAAGTGCAAGTTTGGTTCAGCATTAAGCCAAGAGATGAAGGAGAACGAACTAGTATGCATACCTGGACTTCAAGGTCGACCGCCAAAAGAAATATCTCTGAAAAATCTTGCGAGTATTATAGAGGCAAGGATGACTGAAATCATCGAGCACGTTCACTACGAGATTAAAGCGTCTGGATTTGGCGATCAACTCATTGGTGGAATTGTAGTAACAGGTGGTGGATCACAGCTTAGACACATTACTCAACTATTCCAATACGTAACAGGATTAGATTGCAGAGTTGGATATCCTAATGAGCATTTACACGAGCCTCCTTCGGATACTAACATCCCTTCTTTCTCTACCGGTGTTGGTCTTGTTATCAGAGGTTATGAAGACATGAGATTGTCGGAAGCCGATAAAAAGGATCCACTTAAAAAGAAGAAAGTAAAACGCAACGGATTTATGGACTCGTTCTTGACTAACATCAAGACTTGGTTCGAACAAGAAGAACAAGATTTATAAGCCCTCAACACCCAAAATATACTGATATGCAATTTGCTCTACCAAAATCATCAAACTCACCTATCAAAGTAATAGGTGTAGGAGGTGGCGGTTCAAACGCCGTTAACACAATGTTTGAACAGGGAATCAAAGGTGTAGATTTCGTCGTTTGTAACACGGATTCTCAAGCACTTGATGTTAGCCCTGTACCATTAAAGGTTCAACTTGGATCAACTCTAACTGCAGGCATGGGTGCTGGATCTATTCCAGAAGTTGGCAAAAATGCCGCTATTGAAAATCTCGATGACTTGATCGAAATTTTGGGCTCTGATACGAGAATGGTTTTCGTAACTGCTGGTATGGGTGGAGGAACAGGAACAGGTGCTGGACCAGTTATTGCTAAAGCTTGTAAGGAATTAAATATACTTACTGTTGGAATAGTAACTGTTCCATTTAGGTTTGAGGGTAGAAAGAGGTCTGATCAAGCAAAAGAGGGATTAGCAAACATGCGTGATTCTGTAGACACTCTACTTGTTATTCGCAACGACAAACTAAGAGAACTTTATGGCAACCAGAGTATCTCTAAAGCTTTCGTAAATGCAGATCAAGTTCTTTGTACTGCAGCAAAAGGTATTGCTGAAGTAATTACACGAACTGGCCAAATCAACGTCGATATGAATGACGTTCAAACTGTAATGAAGGATGCTGGAAATGCAATCATGGGTGCTGGTTCAGCTTCTGGCGAAGGTAGAGCGCAGAAAGCCGTAACACTTGCTCTTGAAAGTCCACTTCTAAATGACAACGACATCACAGGTGCACGCCAAGTACTTCTGAACATAACTGTTGGTTCAGATGAAATCCTTATGGATGAAATCATGGAGATAACTGATTACATTCAGGACGCTGCAGGCCAAAGTGCAGAAGTGATTTGGGGTTATGCTATTGATGAGTCTCTAACAGAAGACGTTTGTGTAACTGTAATTGCGACAGGATTTGAAGCGCATGAAATCACTACTTCATCTGAACCAGTTGCTCCACGCAAAATTGTTCATGATCTAGGTGACGATGCAAAAGAAGTAACGAAAGCAGTTGAAACTCCAGTGAGTACATCAACGCCAGAAATTGAAACAATTCCTCAACCAAGTCTATTTACAGAAGAAACAGTTGAAGCAACAGAGGTTGAGCCTTTTGTTGAATCAACTGTAGAGGCAAGCGAATCGAATGAGGAAATTGAAGAGATTGAAGACGATAAGATCATACACAATCTAGATGATGCTCCACTTTCAGAAAATATTGTAACAAATACAGCAGCAACTGAAACTGCATCACTAGAAGAAAACAAGCAGAAGGCTAGAGAAGCATTCCTTGAGCGTCAAAGCCAAGTAAAGCGTACTCTAAACGATGTAAAAATGAAACTTCGTCTTCCAGGAAGAATAGCTGATTTAGAAAACGAGCCAGCTTACAAGCGTCGAAATGTAACATTAGATGACGTAAGTCATTCTTCAGAATCATCAGTGAGTCACTTCTCAATTAATGAAGAGGTAGATGAAAATGGAGAAAGAAAAATAGAACTTAGAGACGACAACCCATTCCTACACGATAACGTAGATTAATGTCAAGACTACATAAACAAGTTGTTGATGGCATCAAGGATGCAATGCGCAACAAAGACAGAGTAAGGCTAGCAACATTACGTGATGCTAAATCGAAATTTGTACTTGAACAGACCAAAACAGGATCTACAGATGAACTTGATGATGCTGAGGTTATTAAAATTCTCAGCAAACTTCAACGTCAAAGACTAGATACTGCAGAAGTCTACACATCTCAAGGGCGTCAGGATTTAGCAGATGATGAATTAGCACAAGCAGATGTATTAGCTGATTTCCTCCCTCAAGCTCTTTCTGAAGAGGAAGTAAAAGCAAAAGTTGAAGAAATTATTTCACGACTTGGAGCTACAGGCATGGGCGATATGGGAAAAGTCATGGGCGTAGCTTCAGGCGAAATGGCTGGAAGAGCTGAAGGCAAAGTAATATCTCAGTTTGTTCGAGAGATATTAAATAGCTAGTTACTTCAATAAAATCCTGATCTCAATTCCTGCAAGAGTTGAAGAAACTGCACCCTGAATTCTATCCTGCTCAAGTGGTGCGGATGATTTCCAAACTGATTCTATCCAGTAATCATCAGTTATTGATCTAGACCAAAAAAATCCTACGTAAAATCCTGGATTTTCACCCTTAGGTTCTTTTTCAAAACCCATTTCAGCCATAAAAGGGAAAGCGGCCCATCCCATTCTTCCGAGATAAGCCTCATAATCTCTTGACGGTTCAGACGTGCCATTTACTCCCTGTGTAAAGTCGTTAACAAAAGCATCTGAGGGGCTAAACTCAACCCCCACTCCACCAGCTGCAGTGATGAAATATCCCTTTCCCAATTCAACCCTCGTTTCAGCAATTATGGGAATCCTATAACTCATTGCTCTAAGCAGATTAATTGTATCTGTAGTGTAAATGTTTGAATCGTCATTTGAGTAGTTCATCTCTACCATGTAATTCCTTCGAATCCACATGATCCCAGTACCAATTGTCCAACTCTCCTTAAAACGATTATTAATTCTCACCCCAAAACTTTGGCTTAACAAAGGATTCCAAGAACTAGTTAAAGTGTCATTTGAAATCACATGTGGTTCAACTCCTGCAAATGCAAATGGCATACTAGCTCTGCCTTGTACTGCTAACTCCCAGCCATATTTAGATTCAATTTGCTGTCCATAAGCTCTAGTACTAAAAGCTCCGATTAATGCAAGCAATAACGTGGCACCCGTAACAATAAGCATTGTCCACCTCAACCCCTTATTCTCAATAAAGGGCTTACGAATATCCGCGTGTAAAAGATGGTTATGTCTCAATGCTTCATTAAAATGTGTCCTTGGAATTCCAAACTTAAATTCATTCCTCTCATATGGTATTTCATCATCCATTAGAGATTTCTCAAATCTATTTGCGTGTTCCTCTTCATTAAAAGTAAACACGTAATATCTATTATCTGCTGGGTGAAGAAAGTAATTCGTCCAACGCATCACTCATCAATCCAATCAGTAACGTATTCAAGTGGTTTCCTGTGACTTTTGGGCCATTCACCTTCAGGGTATCCCAAATAAAATAATCCAAGCACCTTACCCCCTTCTTCCAAATTCAAAAACTCTCTAACCTCCTCTGAATAAAGATATTCTGGTGTCGAATACTTTGCCCCTATCCCATGAGCTGTGCATGTTAAATACATGTTTTGGACTGCGCATGCAATAGCTTCAATTTCCTCAATCTCTGGAATGCGACCATTTGGATCTGGCACCATTGTAACTGCAATAATTACTGAACACCTACCCCCTCTTGATTGAAGCTTATCATATTTCTTTTGGCTAAACTTATCTTCAGAGACAAAGTTCTTATACCAAACAGGAAGCCTTTGTCCAATCCTATCAACACCTTCACCAATGAACACCTTAAACCTCCAAGGCTGAGTCATTCCATGAGTTGGCGCCCATGTCCCATTTCTCAAAATTTCTTCAACCACTTCTCTGTGTACCTTCCTAGAAGAATACTTTTCAGGACCAATAGTTCTCCTATCCCTGATAAGTTCGTTAGTATCACTTAAATTATGCCTCATATTATTTGCAAAGTTAACCCCACCTTTGTCGTATGCATACAATTCTTATCACAGGTGCTGGAAGTGGTATTGGAAAAGCCACTGCGCAGCTTATTTCAAAAAGAGAAAACACAAGGCTATTACTTGTAGGCCGTAGAAAAGACAAGCTTGAAGAGGTTTTAAATTGTCTCGAAAACTCATCAGCACATGCAATAGGAGCTGTTGATGTAAGTAAAAAAGAAGAATTAATTGAATTTCTAGCTTCTGATCCGGCTAATTTAAAAGAACATCCACTTGTTAGTGTGTTTGCCAATGCAGGCATTGGAGGTCCAAACTTCTTCGGCCCAGATGATAGATGGAAAGAGATAATCGATATTAATCTAACTGGGGCTTACAATACATGTATGGCTTGCCATCCATGGCTAGTAAAATCTGGAGAACAAGGGATTGAAATTAGACATATTACCATCACTTCTAGTTGTCTTGCTCGTTTTGGGGTACCAGGTCTTCCTGCATACATAAGTTCTAAAACTGGAATTATGGGACTTGTAAGAGGTCTTGCTGTAGAATGGTCACGTTCAGGAATATTAGTTAATGCAATTGCACCTGGTTGGGTTGATACAGATATGGCAAGAGAAAGTATTCAGGGGCATGCAGGTATGTTAGGCAAAACCTATGATGAAATGTATTCTGAAGTATGTGAGGAACTACCCACTGGACGCATGAGTGATCCAAGTGAAATTGCAGCCTTAGTTCAGTTCCTTTTCTCAAATAGACAAAGATCGATTACAGGTATTACTCTAGATATAAATAATGGATCCTGGATGGGCTAAATAGTCAATATCATATTAATGAAAAAGGCTTCACTTATGTGAGGCCTTTTCGTTTATTAATATTACTGCATATAAAAAGGCCCCGCTTTCGCGAGGCCTTTCTTTTATCAGTCGTTATACGATGTAGATTATTCACAAATCGTACCGAACGCTCCTAAGAAGATAAGAAGGTCACCAGTAGTGATCGATCCGTCTCCGTTAAGATCCGCAGGACATGGGTTTGCGATATCGAACTCACAAGTACCGTTATCAGATACTGCAGTCTCATCGTAGTTAGTTGCATCTGGGTAAGTACAACCGTCACAGCCTTCGAATACACACTGATCAACGTCAGAGATGTTAGCTGCTGGATCGTAGTTACAAGCACATGAGATATCACAACCTACAACACACTGGTCACCAGAACCAACGTTGAAAGTAATCTCAGTAGCTGCTCCACCAGTTACTAGACCTCCAAACGCACCAAGTACGTTCCAAGAGATCTCAGCTGGCCAAGAACCCTCGTCAACAGAGATAGTGTAACAACCATCCTCTAGACAGTAAGAGTCAGTAGCGTTAGTACCTACTTCAACTGTACCTGTTCCAACTTCTGTTCCGTCAACTGTAGTAAGTACGTAAGACGCACCGTTCCATCCGTCACCGAAGCTGTCGAACATCTGAATGTCCACACAGTTAGAGTAACAACAAGTACCATCGTCGATTAGAGCAGTCTCGTCGTAGCTACAAGATGAAGCATCTGTACAACCAGCACAAGTCTCGTATTCACAAGAACCGTCATCGTCAGTTGCAGTCTCATCGTAGTTACAAGCACCAGCGTCAGTACATCCACATACAGCACCACCTACAGAGATAGTCTGTGAATCAGGAGCACCACCAGCAACTAGTGTAGAACCGTCCTCTAGCATTATATCCCAAGTTACCTCAGCAGCCCAATCACCAGGAGTTACATCGATAATGTAACAACCAGCAGCAAGACAGATCATGTCGAATCCGTACTCAGGACCAGCGAAGTTATCATCGTCTACGAAGAACTGAGCATCATCAAGAGATCCTTCAGCTACAAGGTTACCAGCAAGGTCAGAAATTGTGTAACCTGCGTTGTTCCATCCGTCACCGAATGCATCTTGCATGTTAAGCATCACTGCAACACCTTCGCCTTCACAAACACATGACCAGAAGTCACAAGTGTCAGTAGCAACGTTTGCGTTTTCGTCGTAGTTACAAGCAGCTGGGTTCATACAACCTTCAACAACTGGAGCACAATCAAATACAAGATCGAACGCACCATCGTCGTTAGTCATTGGGTTACCATCAG
>PBNL01000025.1 GCA_002723115.1 Methanobacteriota archaeon
ATTGAGGTTGGTTTGGGCTTACAAGTCCGTGAAAGATGCCGATGCTATATTGAAGCATTACGGCATGGAAATGCCATTTGAAATATGAGCAAAACCCCTATAAGAACCGATATTAGAGGGTTAATATCAATTGCTCTACCAATTTCTATTGGGACGTTTGTTCAGTTCCTAGTACTCCTGACTGATAATTATTTTCTAGCGAGAGTTGGTGAATCTGCTATAAATGGCGCGGGGAATGCAGGGTTGACATATTTGACGTTTGGGATGTTGATCTTTGGTAGTGCGACAGGAATCCAAATCCTTGTTGCGCGCAGACACGGGGAAGGAAATGACGAGTTGCAAATCCGAACTGGCCGAACAGGTTGGATACTACATACTTTACTTGGAATAGGGCTTTGCGTTGGGGTTTGGGCTTTAAACCAAGGCGCCCTTGGGTCACTGATCGAGAGTTCTGATGTTAGAAATGTTTTTGAGCCTTACTTGGGTGTAAGGTTGTGGGGTTGCATACCCTATGGGATCACTTTTGCCTTCACTGCCTATTGGACTGGGCTTGCAAGGACTAGGTTGTTGCTAGCTGTGAGTTTAACTACTGCGTTTACAAATTTGGTGTTGGATTACGGGTTGATTGAGGGAAATTTGGGCTTTGAAGCGATGGGGCACATGGGAGCTGCTTGGGCATCGCTGACAGCAGAATCTATAGGTTTTGTAGTTGCTATTGCTTTAATGTTCAAGGTTGAACCACGGTTTTTCAAACTGCCTAGAAAATTGGATCTCGAGGTTCTGAACGCTTGGTGGAAAATCTCTGGGCCTTTAATGGGCCAATTGATGTTGACTGTTGGTGTTTGGACTTCTTCCTTCTTCTTTGTAGAGAAAGTTGGGTCTACTCAGCTTAAAATTAGCCACATAGGCCGAAACGCTTTCATGTTTGCCTTCATAGTTACATCTGGATTAGGCCAAACAACACGCACAGTCATCTCAACACTCATTGGAGCAAAACTTTACGAAGAACTAGTACCTACAGTCAAGAAGCTTTGGCTTATAAACGTAATTGGTTGCATTATTCTAACTCATGGATTTATTCTATACCCAGAATTTATTTCAAGCATATTCTTCGATCAGACAGAACACATAGACATGATGTCCAAAACGTTTACGACACTCTTCATTGCTGTTCTTGGCTATGGCTCATCACACATACTACTAACTACGTTAGAAGGCGCCGGTGGAACAAGACGAGCATTTGCTGTAGAAATGCTTGGTGCTGGCATGTATTTCCTGGTAGCTTGGTATTTGACCTCTCCTGTAGGAAACAAGTTTAGGGATATACAAGTTATTTGGCGAGTAGAGTGGATATACTTCAGCTTCATCATCCTGGGATGCTACATAGCTTTAAGAAACGGAAAATGGAAGCATGGGTTAGAGTCTCTACGTTAATTTTGCATTCATGTCTAGCGAAAGGTTGAACATAGTATTTATGGGTACTCCTGAATTTGCTTCCACTTGCTTAGAAGCAATTTTAGATAGTGATCACAATGTGGTTGGAGTAGTAACTGCACCAGACAGACAGTCTGGAAGAGGGAGAAAAGTGAGTGAGTCTGCTGTTAAAAAGACCGCTCTTAAACACGCCCTCCCACTAGCTCAACCTGAAAAACTTAAAGCACCAGAGTTCCACGATATCCTCAAACTGTGGGGTGCAGACTTATTTGTGGTGGTGGCGTTTAGAATGTTGCCAGAAGTGGTTTGGGATATGCCAAGTTTAGGTACGTATAATTTACACGCCTCTCTCCTACCTCAATTCCGCGGTGCAGCCCCAATACAAAGGGCCATAATGCAGGGAGCCAAAGAATCAGGAGCAACAGTGTTCAAACTCGCTCACAAGATCGACACAGGTAATATTATTTCGAGAGTGAACCTTGATATTGGACCCCATGAAAACGCTGGTTCACTCCACGACAGAATCCTATCATCAGGCAGCGTATTACTCGTAGAAACTCTCGACAAAATTGCTGAGGGTACGCATGAAGAAATCCCTCAATGCGACTTAATTGAATCAGACCTTCTTGAAGCACCTAAGATTTTTAAGGAAGACAGGGCGATAAACTGGAATTCAACAAGTATCGAGATTCACAATCACGTTCGAGGACTAAGTCCCTATCCAGCTGCCTTCACATCTTCATACAAGATTCTTGAAGGATATCCCTCAGACAAGAAAGGATTAAATCCTGGTCAAGTCTGCACTTTAGACGGTAAAATCATAGTTGGAACCACTGATGGCTCTTACGAAATAACAAGATTGCAACCAGCTGGAAAGTCCGCAATGGACAGCTCAGCATTCATTCGTGGATTAAGGGGTGAGATGGAAAGTTTTGCCTAGCAATCCATTCCAAACGCTGCAAGAAGCAATAGAATATCTTGAACATTCGTTGCTCCATCGCCATTTACGTCAGCATTACAGTCTTCAATACAACCAAACTCTCCTAAGAGCAATAATATATCAGCTACGGTAATAAGACCGTCGTTGTTTATATCCTCAGGGCAGCTACAGCTTTCGTATTCACAAGAATCGTCTCCAACTATTGCTTCTTCGTCATAATTACATGCTTCAAAATCAGTACAGCCAGAACATGAACTATTATCTCCGCCACATTCACCACATTCATCGTAGTACTCACATGAGCCATCATCTGTAGTAGCAGCATCGTTATAGTTACAAGCTTCTTCGTCTGTACAACCAAGGATATCAATCACGATGTCTTGCTCACATAGTCCCACAAAAGTCATGGAACCATCGTACATAGCTCCTTCAGAACCTGTGTATCCATTAACAAGAGTAACAGTCCAATCTCCTTCACCTTCAATACCTAGTGCTATCATATTGATCTCAACTGAATAATTTCCAGCAACCGCAGTATTCCAATCAGTTGGGTAAAAATCAAGGTAATTTCCAAGTAAATCACATGCTCCCTCTGAGTTAATGTTATAACCGCCGAATTCGAAACACGTACCATCTGGAGTGCCTACTTGAACCAACAAATCTGCCGGCCAGCTAGCGCTAGTATTAACATCCTCCCAAAGCATATCTATAATAATAGATTCAATTAGACCACTTGCATTGAAGCTATATGTATCAGAGCTCTCACCAGCAGCAATCGTAGCATTAAAATCAACTACTGACTCGCAATCACACCCATAATCTTGATTAGGGTATGTACATGATCCGTCATCTTCTTGTGCGTTTGGATCGTAGTTACAAGCTTCAGGGTCAGTACAGCCAAAGCAATCATATGTACATGATCCGTCGTCCATACTTGCGTTTGGATTAAAATTACATGCAGCTTCATCTGTACAGCCCATTTCACTTCCACCTACACAGAATGTTACAGATTCATTCGTACTAAACTCCCCACCTGTTGCTATAATCTCCCCATTTACAATTAGCTCGTAGTAGCCCTCACCGTAAGCACAGCAAATACCGTCTCCAAAAGAGTCATTGATTGTAAAAGTGTAGCATCCATCTTCTAAACACAACAGCTCTTGATATAAAACAAATGACTCAGGATAATCACCGCCAGAAGCAACAACGCTGGTTAAATCAGAAATCTGCCATGAAGTTTCACCATTATAAGTATCAGTGTAAATGTTTACCATAACACCCGAACCGCCAGTAACACAAGACCCATCGTCAATTGTTGCGTTTGGATTGTAGTTACATGCGTTTGGATCAGTGCATCCGAGGCATGAAGAATTATCTCCCCCACATTCTCCACACTCATCGAAGTAGAGGCATGAACCATCGTCTTGGGTTGCAAAGTCGTCATAATTACAAGCTTCTTGATCTGTACATCCAATACAGTCATAAATACAAGATCCATCATCATAGCCAGCATTGGAATCGTAATTACATGCGTTTGGATCTGTACAACCTATACCACAGTCTACATCACCAATTGAGAAATAATCTTCGCCAGAGATTTGACCATCTCCTGACATAGCTGAATCTAGATCTCCTGTAGCAATTACATTTCCAGAAGCGTTGTCAATAATCGAATAGGTAGCTCCATTCCAACCATCTCCATAACTATCGTACATCATAAAAGTGTAGCAGCCATCTCCCACACAAAGTTCTTGGGTTGTGATGTCACCCGAACCAACTATTTCACCTGCTGTTGTCAGAGTCCAACTGATCTCATTATCCCATGATCCTCCACCAACATAAATTGTCACACCATTTCCATATGTACAGCTTCCATCATCGATTGTGTATTCTGGTGAATAATTACATGCTTCAGAATCTGTACATCCAACACATGTAGTGTTGTCACCACCGCAAACCATGCAATCGTCATAATATTGACACGATCCGTTATCTTCAATAGCTTCTGGGTTATAATTACAAGCATTTGGATCCATACAACCCATATCTGAGTTACAGTTATTCATCGCCATGCTAACTGAATTGAAAGCATTCAGTCTTCCGCCTGTAACTGTCTCTCCTACTAGATTTGAAACAACATCAACTCCATCAAGGATATATGACCTTACAAGATCAGCAGTACCCTGAGGATCTGTCATAGCATTAGAAGCCAAATCAGAACACGGAATACTATAAACTAGCGCTATCGCTCCCGCAACACATGGAGTAGCAAATGAAGTTCCTGAAGTACTAGAATACCCAGTAGATCCAGATGGCAAGTACACGTTTTCACCTGGAGCTCCTAAGTCAATTGTAGTAGCACCATATCCAGAGAAAGTTCTAACGTCATTAGAATTCGTAGCTGTAACACTAACCATGTAATCTGAGCCACAACCCGTAGGCATATCACCCTGAACATCAATGTTGTATTGTGCGTTTGCTGTCGCTCCACAATTTAGGATTCCAACTTCTCCTAGGTCATCATAGTATGCACACCAAACAGGGTAGTTAGCTGGATTTGCCAAATCAATTCCCCATGAAGCGTTTGTAGCAACTACAAATGCACCTTGAGATCCACCTGAATTATTAAACATATCCCTCATCGTGTATGGATAGTTGTATGCAGCAATAACATTTGATTCAGACAGGCCTCCCATTTGAATCTGCATTATGCCTACATCCCAGTTCACACCTGCACCTCCAACTCCATTATTTCCTGTTGCGCCAATCATTCCACTTACGGCAGTACCATGTCCTCCGGCTGAAATATTGTCTGTATTAGATGTTGTGTTCCAACCGTTGTAATCGTCAGTGTATCCATTCCCATCATCATCCTGACCATTCCCAGGAATCTCTCCAGTATTTACCCAGTGATTATCGATCAAATCATTGTGGTCCCAATTTGATCCTCCACCCTCAAGAACAGCGACTACGATTTGGTCTCCATTGGCTGTCTGACCTCCTGTAGTAATATCCCAAGCCAAATCACTATCAATATCGTGATCACCACTCTGTATGTGGTGCCATTGCTGAGAAAATGACGGATCATCTGGCGTAGCCCTATCAGCTACAAAGTGATTGTATTGCACTGCACGAACAGCCTTATCCTTATCTAATTCTCGCAATAATATATCACCATCAGCTCTCAATTCATCATACTTAAAGAGATGGATATGAGACAATTGAGACAACTCCTTAACAGGCACTAATGATGGCTTAAAGCCACTTACAGACATGTATTTTGAACAAAAAGAAATAGGATCTATATCCCCCTCAAACATGATAATGATTTCACCGGGAATGTTAGATCCTTGAGGTCCATTTGGAACATGCTTCTGACCGAATGCGTTTGCCACCAAGCAAATCGCTGCAAGAATTAGATTAAATCTTTTCATACTTCTAATAACGATTTTAAAAGCAATTGGTTGCTCGCCAACCTTTTATTTTATATATGAAGAAATCAACACCTCTAAAATCTCAAGTGCTGATGTAGTAATTGGAGTCCCAGGACCAAACACCCCTACAACTCCCATATTGTACAATGCTTCGTAATCGTGTGGCGGTATAACTCCACCAGCTACAACTAAAATATCAGGTCTGCCTAGCTCTTCAAGAGCTGCAATAAGTGCAGGCACAAGAGTCATATGACCAGCTGCAAGGGTCGAAATCCCAACTACGTGAACATCATTTTCTATTGCTTGCTTAGCCACTTCTTCTGGAGTTGAGAACAAGGGGCCCAAATCCACATCAAACCCTAGGTCAGCAAACGAAGAGGCCACAACCTTTGCACCTCTATCGTGACCGTCTTGCCCCATTTTGGCTACTAAAATCCTAGGTCTACGACCAACTAGATCTGCAAACTGATTGCTTGCATCTAGAGCTTTATCAAATTTTTCCTCTCCTGACATATGCTTCGAAAATACGCCACTTACCCTTCTATCCTTGGGTCTAAATCGGCCAAAAACATTTTCAAGCGCCAAACTTATTTCCCCCAACGTAGCCCTAAACCTTGCTGCCTTCACAGCTAAATCGAGCAAATTCCCATCTCCCTCAGCTCCTTTAACCAAGTCTTTCAGCGCCTTGTCAACTTCCACTACATCCCTCTCACTTCTGATTTTATTAAGCAAATCAGTCTGTTGATCTCTGACTGCACTTGCGTCTACATTCAACAATTCAAGTTCATCCTCTTCTTCAATTTGGAAGATATTTACTCCTATAATTTTATCTGCCCCCCTATCAATTCTTGCTTGCTTACCAGCAGCCGCTTCCTCAATTCTCAATTTAGGCAACCCTATTTCAATAGCCTTTGACATCCCTCCGTGCTCTTCGATCTCATCCATTAAAATTGATGCTTTCTCAGCAATTTCTGATGTCAAATATTCAATTAGATCAGACCCTTCCCATGGATCAACTGCACCACAATATCCTGCTTCAACTTGGAGCAACAACTGGGTGTTTCTAGCAATTCTGGCAGACATATCAGTTGGCAATGCTATTGCTTCGTCAAGCGAATTTGTGTGAAGCGACTGTGTGCCTCCGAATGTAGCAGACAATGCCTCGACCGCTGTTCTAGCAACGTTGTTCCAGGGATCTTGAGCAGTCAAAGACCAACCAGATGTTTGAGTATGAGTTCTGAGCATTGAACTTTTGGGATTGCTTGGAGAGAATTGTTTCATCTTCTCAGCCCAAACCATTCTAGCAGCCCTCATCTTCGCTATCTCCATCACATGGTGCATTCCGTTTGCCCAGAAAAAGCTCAGTCTTGGAGCAAAATCATCAACATTCAACCCAGCCTCTATGCCAGTCTTTACATACTCTATTCCATCAGCTATTGTATATGCCAATTCCAATTCAGGAGTCGCACCCGCCTCCTGCATATGGTATCCTGAAATACTGATTGAATTGAATTTGGGCATATTTTGAGATGTGTACTTAAATATGTCTGACACTATTCTCATTGAAGGTAATGGCGGATAAATGAATGTATTCCTCACCATAAACTCCTTTAGGATATCGTTTTGAATAGTACCTGCAAGTAAATCAGACTTCACCCCTTGTTCTTCTGCTGCAACTATGTAGAACGCAAGGATTGGAAGAACAGCACCATTCATAGTCATACTCACAGACATCTTATCCAATGGAATTCCATCGAATAACCTCTTCATATCCTCAACACTATCAATAGCCACTCCTGCTTTACCTACATCACCTGTAACACGTGAATGATCGCTATCGTACCCCCTATGTGTAGCTAGGTCGAAAGCGACTGAAAGACCCTTTTGGCCAGCGGCTAAATTCCTCCTGTAAAAAGCATTAGACTCCTCTGCGGTAGAAAATCCAGCATACTGTCTAACTGTCCAAGGCCTACTAGCATACATTGTAGGATATGGCCCTCCTAAAAAGGGAATCAATCCAGCCTTGTAACCAGAATGAGATGCTTCAACTTTTTGATTGAAATGAGTTGGCACATCAATACCCTCAGCTGTTGACTCAACCTTAGAATTCTTTATAACTCTACTATCAGATTTCAACCCAACATCTAATACAGAATCAGCCTTTAAGCCCTCACCAAATGGGTGGTCAAGCACATAAAAATCAACAAATGAATCTTTTGAAACTCCTGATTCACCCCTTGAAGAATCGCTAGGAACATAAATTGGAGCTGATTGCCAAGTAAGACGTCCCTTTAAAATCAATTCTTCTGCAGTCCCTTTAGGGTCAGACAATGCTCTTTGGGCATACCAACGTGTAGCAACATCTAAGTGTTTGCTCCCACCCATTGGGTCATTTGTTCGGCCTAACATTGCCTCCTCCCGTAGAATATGACTTATGTTTCTTGCTAATCTATATGCTCTCTCAGCATCCTCAGATCGCCTATGATCATGTCTAAGAACCTCAATCGAATCTGCACCACCAATTACTGCAGCATAACCCATGATTGTATTTCTGAGGATATTGTCATTGGTGTTTTCTGAAACGTATAATACAGAAGCTGTCTTTGCTTCTATCCTCAAAGGCGATACGCTGGGATCTCCCCCCAAATTTTCAATCAAATTAGCCCAAGCCACCCTCAAGCCCCTCACCATTGCTGCAGAAGAAATTATGTCTGTAGTTACTGCAATTCTAATTGAACACTTCCTTGCCGCCTCTTCAATTGAGTATCCTGCATTGATAAGCGACTGAAGGCCCCATTTGGCCTTGCTTAAGGCTAAAGACAAAGCATCAGCAGCCATCATCCCTCTGTTTTGCCAGGCTGCTGCATCAACACCCCAAGTAAAGAATTTGGGCATTGCTAAAGACCAAACCTGAACATGCCTCAAAAATTCCTC
Organism: Methanobacteriota archaeon; assembly: GCA_002723115.1. Classification (GTDB taxonomy): domain Bacteria; phylum Bacteroidota; class Bacteroidia; order Flavobacteriales_D; family Sanyastnellaceae; genus UBA974. The sequence continues at coordinate 8,743 of PBNL01000025.1, forward strand.
CTCTTCAACTTCATCCTTTGACAAATCAAATGTAGCAGACCCATAAACTTCCTTCCCCTCAGCCCATTTTACAACAGCTCGCAACACTCCCTCATTCATATGACCATCAACCTCAACCCCAACCATCCCCGGCAACACCCCTTCCAGCAATGAAGGTTCAGTTACCCTTACAGTCTCAACCCCATGCTCGAGTCCCTTCTCCAAACTCTGCTTCTCATCATAACTCTGACAAATCAACCACGGATGCCCCAAATCACTACGCAACGATTCATGCTTCCCCGGAAGTTCGATACACTCGTGGTCAACATCGACAGTCAACGGCAAAGGCATCCCATCCCATCTCGGCGCCTCAAGATCGCTCAGACTCCCTTTGCGCATTGACGCTTCAGCCTTCGCCCTCCAATCTTCCAATGAAGGAATTTGGAATTTTATCTCGTCAGAAAAACTATTGCCTTTTTTCACGCGATAAAAATACGCAACCTACACGGGTTGAAGGTTAGATTTGTCGTTATGGATTCGTCGAATATTTTCAACAATTTGAGCAATGCAGAAAGTCTCAAGGCAATATTTTTGGATAGAGACGGCGTGATCAATCATGATCCAGGGGATTACACGAGGAATATCGATGAGTTTACGATTTTGCCTACCGTGCTGGAAAGCTTGAGAATTCTAAAGGAAAGAGGCTTTGTATTTGTGGTAATCACAAATCAGGGTGGTATAGCTAAAGGCATTTACGGGCATGAGAAAGTGTCTGAAATCCACAACTACCTGAAGGGTGTTTGCGAGGATAATGGTACACCTATACTCGACATCTATTACAGCCCCCACCACGAAATCACAGGCAAGTCACTTAGCCGAAAACCCGGATCTATGATGATAGAAAGGGCTTGTGCTCGTTACAACATCAACCCAAGCAAATCATATATGGTTGGCGACAAGCAAAGGGATTTAGATTGCGCTTCAGTTGTTGGAGTTCCCGGTGTACTTATCAACCCAAACGACCCGTTAATAGACTATCTAGATAAAATGATTTAGTCTAAATTAGAGGTCTATGGGTTCTAGGAAATACATGCACAACGGTTTGATAGTTGATGAGAGTCAACTCCCAAACGCCTTTGAATCAAGAGGTTTTTTATATGCTGACGGTTTTTTCGAAACTATAAGATGTGTTGGTGGTAGCATACCTCTTTTCCATTTACATCATGCAAGAATTTCCAAAAGTGCTGAGGCATACAAGATGGAATTTCCCGATTGGATGCAAGAGCGTGAACTGCAGGGAATTTTAGAACAACTTTACGCAGAGTCAGGGCTACATGATGATGCTAGAATTAGGCTGACTATTTACAGAGATGGACAGGGTCGTTTTGCTCCTGAAACCAACATGGCTACTTCTGTTGCAAGCATTGAACAAGTAGAAGGAAATGGCTTTGAATTAAATGACAAGGGCATTGCTATTGGTCTTTATCAAGATTTAGCCAAAACCCCATCTCGAATCTCCAATTTTAAAAACCTACACTCTCAACTTTACGTGCAAGCAGGCAATTATGCCAGTGAAAACGGTCTAGGTGACGTTTTGATACTCAACGACTTTAACCAATTGATTGAAGCGACGTCTTCAAATATTTTTCTTGTCTTTAACGGAGCGCTGCACACCCCCAAATTAGAGTCAGGCCCAGTTGGAGGTGTTATGAGAGCAGCTGTGATCAATCTAGCATTAAAGCTGGGAATAAAGGTGTATGAGTGTAATCTTGAAGCTCACGAATTGATTAAAGCTGACGAAGTATTTCTAACAAATGCATTGAGGGGAATTCAGTGGGTGGCTAGCTTCAGAACTAAGAGGTATTTCAATAAAACAGCCTCTATGCTTATAGAGGAATTGAATAAGGATCTTACGACTGTCTAACCCTCGGATCCAAAATTCCGTACAAGACGTCAACAACAATATTTACCAGTACAAAGACTGTTGCTATAACTATTGTGCATCCCATTACTACTGGCAGGTCTCCACTTTCTAGCGCCTTGAACATGAGCAGCCCCATCCCCTTCCAACCAAATACGAACTCGACAAAAATTGCACCTGCAAGCATAGAAGCAAACCATCCCGATGTTGCTGTAATCACGGGATTTAACGAATTGCGTAAAACGTGCTTAAAGAGAATTCTTGATTTTGAAAGTCCCTTTGCTTTAGCAGTTCTAACATAGGGTTGGTCAAGCACTTCAAGTGCTGAATTTTTTGTTAGCTGAACTATAACAGCTAGAGGTCTAATTCCCAGAGTAAATGCAGGCAAAATAATGTGAGCAAGTGCTAGTTTGGGGCCTTCAAACGGATCTACAACAACCATCCCTCCCGTCATTGGCAACCCAGTGTATGAATGTAACACATAGCCAAACAACCATGCTACAATGATTGCGACTACAAAGCTTGGCGCACTCATTCCAAGAGCACAAATTGAAATGATCAAATCTCCAAATTTGCTTGGTCCATTAACGGCTATTACCAATCCTATAGACACACCTATAATTGTTGCGAAAAACATGGCAACACAAGCAAGTAAAAGCGTAGCAGGTAAGGCGTCTTTGATTGCATCTAAAACAGGTCTGTCTGTTATGAATGATTTGCCTAGATCAGGTGCTCGAAAACCCTCTGAATTAAAGGGGACTAGGTTGAGCATGTAGGTAGTGTAACGCAGAAACACTGGTTTGTCTAGGCCGTGTTTTACTCTGAAAGCTTGAACGACTTCTTCGCGTTCGTTTTGGCCTGCTAGCTCCCTAGCTGGATCAGGCACCCAAGCGAATATGGTGAAGACTAGTGTAAGAGTCCCTACTAGAACTCCTAATCCCTGCCATAATCTCTTGTATATAAACGTCACTTAATGAGATTGTCCTTTAAGTCCTCGTAATCTGGGATGTCCTTCCAAGCCCACTTTTGCACGACAACTCCTTCCTTCAGAAGGACTAAGCCTGGGTTAGATCTAACTACTATTTTCAATTCTGTTTGATCACATGTCAGGAAATCGTATGGAGCTTGGTGTTCGTGTCTGAATGTCTCACTATCGTCATAACCTACGTTTGTTAATCCGTAGAAATGGTGACCTGCGTCGAGAGCAGATTGTGCTAGTGCGTTGAAGGCGGTTTGGCCTAAAGCATTAGACGCTTCAAGATCCTTAGAAATGTGTAAGAAAGTATATCCATCAGCTGCTAAAAGAGAATCAACTAAATCCTCTCCCATTTCATCAACCATCTGGAAGTCAAGTATCCTGGGCTCATACCCCTCCTTCACCAACACCTCAGCTCCATCATAGCTAACCACTTCGTAATTCGCCTTAAAACCCTCATCGTTCCAGAGTTTCTTTTCCAGATAATCAGAGCTCAAGATGATAGTGTCTACACCTGTTGTAGTGTTTTTATAAGTGTACTTTGTAGCATACACTGGTGCTTGTAAGCCAAGATCTTCAGCAGACATCCTATTTTCAATTATACTCTCTCCCTCTGCATATGGCCTGTAATCCTTCATTGGAAGGTGTGATAGGGTTGTGTATTGGAACATTGAGATGACTACTAGCACTGAAACTGCCATGATCCACTCTAGGTTTTGGGCTTTGTAGCGCTTCCTTATTCCTTCAGCAGCAAGTAGGCATAAGATTAGATAAAGCGTAGGGAAATTCCAATCAAGCATCAAATAACCAAAAAGGAATGTCATCACCAATGCCCCGGTGTAAATAATAAGTGATGTCACTTTGTCATTTAACTTGATTTTACCTCTAAACGCTGCAATTAAAATAGGTGTAACAAAAACCATCAGTATCACATCCTTATAGAAGCTCTGAATAGGAGTTAAAGGAATTGCATTTCCAAAACACCCACACTCTAAAACACATTGGTTAGCAATAGACATGACCGCACCGTCAGGGCCAAGAATTTCCTTAAATCCATATGGATCACAAGTCGCTGTATACCAGGTAAGCCAAGTGAAAAACAACATCATCGCTGTTGTCAAAACAGATACAAGCCTAGGAAGTGCTCCTACAAGTATTGCTACTCCTAATAAGATTTCGCCTACGCAAACAAATACAGCAATTTCAAGAGCATATGGGGTTAAGTATTCAAGATGAAGAGCTCCAGGCTCGAAGTATTCTTCAAGCTTGTACATAAATCCAATAGCGTCATTTGACTTAATTAATCCAGACACTACAAAAAGTGCCCCAACTACCATTCGGCATATGTTAGTCAGTCCTTTTGAAATTGTATCCATTTTCATTCTGCTTCAGCTAATAGAATTAAGGCAAACAGTGCGTAATTAGCTATGTCCATGTAATTGGCATCAACACCTTCTGACACTACTGTTTTGCCATCATTATCCTCAATCTGCTTCACTCTAAGAAGCTTCATTAAAATCAAGTCAGTAAGAGAACTAACCCTCATATCCCTCCATGCTTCACCGTAATCGTGGTTCTTTTTCAACATCAAATCCCTGGTAGCCTCTGCAGCCTTTCGGAACAGTTGATTCGTTTCATCAACAGGCATTTCTAATGGATGATCAGCTGGTAATTCGCACTGAATCAAAGCCATCAAACTATAGTTCACTATGCCAATAAATTCTGGCACTATCCCTTCATCCACCTTTGATTCCGCAACTTCTTGGAGGGTGCGAATACGCGATGCTTTGATGAAGATTTGGTCTGTTAATGATGAAGTTCTCAGGATACGCCAAGCAGTGCCATAATCCGATGTCTTCTTGCGAAATAGAGATTCACATTTCTCTAATGCCGCGTCGTATTGTTGAGTTGTTGGTTCCACTTTTTAGAAAGTTCTCCTTAGGTTGAATAACTTGCGCCAAGTTACGATGACTACCAACTCAAATATCCAGAATTTTCTCCAAGAACTGCGAACAATTGCTAAAGCAAATCGCGTTGAATTGTTAGGAATTTTAAATACCACTCCCGATTCGTTTTTTGACGGGGGTAAAAATCACTCTCCTAAAAGCGCCATAGAGTCTGGTTTACAAATGATTAGAGACGGAGCCTTCATACTTGACATAGGAGGCCAAAGCTCAAGACCAGGCGCGCCTTCTATCTCTGCTAATGAGGAGTGGTCAAGAGTTGAACCTGTCATAGAAGGAATTTTAAAGGTACACCCTCAAGCATTCATAAGCATAGACACTTATAGATCAGAAGTTGCTAGAAAAGCTGTTGATGCTGGTGCCGTGATGGTGAACGACATTTCTGCAGGAAGCATTGATGGCAATATGTTTAGAACTGTTGCTGAGTTACAAGTACCTTATATCTTAATGCACATGCAGGGGACTCCAGAAACAATGCAAGAAAATCCTGAATACGAAGATGTCGTAGCAGAAGTGAAATCATTCTTCAGAGATAAACTAAAAGAATTAGAATCACACGGGATTGAGGATGTGGTGTTGGATTTGGGGTTTGGGTTTGGAAAAACTCAAGAACATAATTTCGAATTACTTAGGAGAATGGGTGAATTCACCACGTTTGAAAAGCCTATTCTTGCTGGAGTTAGTAGGAAATCTATGATATACAAGACTTTAGATTCCACTCCTGCTGAAGCATTAAACGGAACGACTGCATTGAATATGATTTCTGCTGTAAATGGTGCTTGCTTACTTAGGGTTCACGATATTGCGGAAGCGAGAGAAGTTTCAATACTTCATAACCATATTTGCAAATAATGAGCATCATCTACGAAACTTGGGAACTTATTCAGCCGTTTTATCAGCTAGGTATTAGGGCGTTTGATTTTCTGTTAGTTGGACTCATCATTCTATGGATCTACAGGCTTACTAAGGGTACATCTGCTATCCCTGTATTCTTAGGATTACTTGCTATTTATCTGATTTGGAAGGTTGTGACTTACGCAGGCATGCCCATTTTAGGTGAATTACTAGGTCAATTCATAGGTGTAGGTATTCTTGCCATAATCATTGTATTCCAACAAGAGCTTAGGCAGTTTCTTTTTTCAATTGGCGAAAGAGCTAACATCAAAGGGCCAACTAAAATCCTTGAAAAAATCATTACCATTCGCCATGAAGCAAGAAGTCCTTTTAAGGTAAACGAGGTAACTACAGCAATAAACAATCTGGCAAAAAGGAAGGAAGGAGCTCTACTTATAATCCAAAGAAATTCTGATTTAAGCATTCATTTTCATGGATCTACTCCACTTGTAGCTGACCTATACTCACCGCTTATCGAAGCTTGTTTTGACAAAAACTGCTCTATGCACGATGGGGGTATGTATATCGCAATAGGACGAATACGAGCTGTAAAATGTGTACTACCTGTATCTCAGCGAGCTGACCTTCCACCAGAATTGGGTATGCGCCATAGAGCTGGGCTTGGGCTAGCAGAAAAGACAGACGCTCTAGTACTAATTATAAGCGAAGAAACTGGGCTAATAAGCATAGCGATGGATGGCGAACTTCACAAAGGACTCGCTCCTGAAGACATCCAAGAAATACTTGAAAGAGAGCTTAATCCCAAGGAGGATTAATGTCTTATAACTAGCTTTTCAGCAGCAACTCTCTCCCCTATTTTATCAGTAATTACTACTGAGTAAACACCATCTACAAGGTTGCTTACGTCTAGATTTAATCCGTTTAATGCAGGAATAACATTGTGATTTACAACCACTCTACCGTTTAGGTCGAATATCTGGAAACCGCATCCATAGAAGTCACCGCCAAGTAGAACTGAGTTGTTCGCAGGGTTTGGAGATAATGTGAGTGAGATATCAGATTCGTCAACCACATCTACATCATTTACCCAGTCAGATGATCTTACAATAAACAAACCATCAAAGTTGCTAATAGCAATACTACCTGAAGGGAAATATGGGTAATTAGACCAAGTTCCATCAAATGTTACGTCGTCATTTTCAGGGTGTGTGTCAAAATATCCCTGTGGTACAATTGATCCATCCTCTAGTATGGTTGAAACTCGCAATCCACTAGTGTAGTTAGATGCGTATAGTAAACCCTCGTGAGTATATAAATTGTGATCAGGAGATGGTGTTTCAGCCTCGTAAAACCCAACAATTACTGGGTTATCTAAGTCCTCAACATTCATCATATATGTACGAGTGTTGTTCCCTATATACTGTTCGTCAAGCTCGTCATTGAAATAGACCATTGTGTGATCCTCGCTTATCCATCCTTGGTGCGTGTATGCGCTTTCGTCGTAAGTAACATGCTTAATTAACTGGATGTCGGTTTTGTCTTCTGCATTAACTATCGCAACTCCAGAAGAACCATTAAAGCAAATAACAATTTCCTTTCCTTGATAATCAATATCAGGTCCATTGTAAACAATAGCTTGAGCGTCATGAGTATAAAACTCCTCATATGCACCAGCTAAAGTAGGATTAGAAGGATCGCTCACATCAACAATATGGAGCCCACCATTAAAAGTATTTGTTCCAACTCCGTAAACGTAATTCGTTTCAGGACAAGCTACAATGTTGTGCGCATTACCAAAACCAGCATAGTTATATGTTGCAGAGATGTTGAATGGGAAACCGCTCAATGGCAATAGTCCATTTAAATTCAATATCTGAATTCCATGCTGAGGTGATTCGCTTACTATATATGCGTAATCACCAATCACCTTAATATCCCTCCAAAGAGAAGACCCTGATGCTGTTGGTAATGCAGCTATAAACTGAGGGTTTAATGGGTCTGTGATTTCAACAAAACTAGTTCCATTAGATCGACCCATAATAACATATTCTCTACCACTTTCAGAATCTACCCAACCCCAACAATCGTTGCCATTATCACCACCTCCAACAGCTTCTAATGGATAATGAGTTAGAAGGTCGTACCCATCACATGGGTATTCTCCAGCAAATCCATTTTCGCATGGAGTCTGAGAATTTAAAGAAAGTCCTAGGCTAAGTATTGTTGCAAGTATAGATAGTCTTTTCATTTTAGTTTAATGCGTTAACGTCTGGTAAGAAATTAAACATTGAGCTGTAGCGAAGCATTTGGTCTGTAAAATTGTCTGGGTATGTTACTTCAACATTTATAATCTCTCCAGACTCAGCTCTTTCAATAGACATTTCAGGATTAATGAATCCTCCGTAAGGAGCAATTCCCAATGCCTCTGAACGATCAAGTACTTCTTGGTGAATAGCTGGATCAACTTTAACTCCGTATCCTTCAACTAAGTTTTTAGCAGCCTCGTAATCTCCTTGAGATTTTATTCTTTGAACCTCGCGAAGGAGTTCTCCAAATAATTCTCTGAGACGTTCGTAATCCATTACGTCTACGTAGGTTTTGCCTTCTCTAACATACTTTCTAATTACGCCCTCTGCCTCACCTTTTTCGTAACACCAGTTACTAACCCAAGCACGATTACGCATATGCGCCTCTTCAATATCATCTCCCAACTCTAATCTACGCAGCTGAGTCATCATACCATTTCTAATGTAGTTGTCGTATTCAGCACGTCCTACTTCAATTGTCTTCATTAACCCAAGCTCAACAAGCTTTTCATCTAAGAGGAAGTAAAGTGCTACAAGATCAGCTCTACCCTCTTCTAAAGTTGAACTGTATTCTTTAATCGTCTCTTTAGGTGTGTCTACACCCTCTTCAAGCTGTCCAGATGCGTGACCAATGACCTCGTGCATAGCTGTGTGAAGCTTTCCAGCCAAAGCACTGTGAGCTTTAACTCTCTTCATCTCAACCTCATCGTGAGCAAACTCTGAAAGCATGCCTCCACCAGATGCCTTATCATATGCACCTACGATATTTCCTAGGCTTACAGATTTAGATCCGTGCACCTTCCTGATCCAGTTAGAGTTTGGTAGATTAACTCCAATGGGTGTTGATGGAGATGCGTCACCAGCCTCACCTGCAACGTTCACTACGTTATAAGTAATTCCAACTACCTCATCCTTTTTGTGCTCAGCCATAAACGGCATGTGATCCTCAAACCACTGAGCGTTTTCCATTAGAGTCTGCATCCTTGCGCTTGCTTCAAAATCCTTGATTTCAACAATAGTTTCGTAGCTACCAGTGTATCCTAATGGATCGTTGTACACTTCTATAAAACCATTGATGTAATCAACATCACCTTCTGTGTCTTGAACCCAGTTGATGTTGTAAAGGCTCCACTTTTCAAGATCGCCTGTTTCGTAGTAATCAATAAGATGAGCTAGAGCTATACTTTGCTTTTCGTTTTCAGTGTAGTTCTGTGCTTCGTTTAACCACTTGATGATTTCAGCAATTGCGTCATTGTATAATCCACCCAACTTATATACCTCTTCTACAATTTCTCCATCATCAGTTTTAACTAGTCTAGAGTTCAATCCGTATTCTACTGGGCTACGATCTCCTTCTACTTTGATAGAAGCGAAATAAGCTTGAGCCTCTTCTGTAGAAACACCTGGGCCGTAGAAATTCACAGCTGAACTTTCAACTAATCCTAAAGTACCATCTTGTTCAACTTTTTTAGATTCAACAGCTGGGTCAAATATCACAGATCTAATCTCATCACTGCATTCAGTAGATGTAGAAGAAAGCAGGTGATCGAAATATTCTTGACCAAACTCAGGAATATGCTTCTTGTTTGAATAATGGTGGTGGATTCCATTAGAGAACCAAATTCTCTTCAAGTAAGTTTCAAATCTATCCCATCCTTTTGTGCTCTTATCGCCTTCGTATGAAGTGTGTATGTTTTCAAGCATTCTGCGAATGCGTAGGTTGTAACGGTTGTTCTGATCGTACATGATATCTCTACCGCTGAGACCTGCCATGTTTAGGCAATACACAAGAGCTTGCTGACGTTGGTTTAGCTGTTCCCATCCTGGGATCTGATATCTAACAATTTTAAGATCTGCGAATTGTTCAGTCTGCCAAACAAATCCTTCCTCATCAGGTTCACTTGCACCAGTATTCATATTTGAATGATCTAGAGATTGGAAATCCTCTGAAGATGGTCCACATCCAACGATTAAAAAGAGCGAAAAAATCGCTAACAGTGTAATTTGACTCTTAGTCATGGAAAACGTATGATAGGTTTATAATAGGCTGCAATTTACGGGAGTATCTTTGACCCTAAGTAAAACACAATACATAAAATTGCGCAAGACATCCCAAATAATGCTCCAGGCCTTTCTCGGCCCTCTAACCATCACATTTCCAGTGGCTCTGTTTGTGCTAGATATGCAGTTTTTATGGGTATATGCTGATGATTTTATAGGTAAGGGATTAGACACTTGGGTTATTCTGAAACTTATGTGGTACGCATCTGCAAGAATTGTAAATCTTGCGCTTCCACTTGCAATACTTGTTGCCAGTATTATGGCCATGGGAAATCTTTCAGAGAAAAACGAGTTGACTGCGATGAAGTCTGCTGGAATGCCTCTGATGAAAATTCTCAAACCATTAGTTATTCTAATGATGCTTATTTCTGGAGGAGCATTGTGGTTTTCTAGTAGTGCTTGGCCCATGGCAAATGTGAAATTCAGAGCTCTTTTGTACTCTGTAACTAAGCAAAGACCAGCCCTCAACATTAAACCAGGTGTCTTTTACACAGGAATAGAAGGATTTGCTATCAGAGTTGAGGAAAAGCAACTTGATGGAACTCTGACAAACATCTTAATACACGATCACAGAGATCCAGACAGGCAGGCTTCGCTTGTTATCAAGGCTGAAGAAGGCAAAATGTTTAATGACGAGGACAGAGATGAATTAGTAATTGAGCTTTTTAATGGCTCTAGTTATGAAGACCAAAAGGAACCTAACATCAGACGCAAGGCACGCCTCCACCCCCATATCATGTCGTCATTTGACCATCAAATATTAAGGATCAATCTTAGGTCTTTAGACTTTGACCTAGCAGACGAAAAACTATTTAAAAAATCTTACGAAATGATGTCGCTGCCTAAACTTAAGGCAGCAACAGATTCTTTAGAACTTCAAGCTGAAGATGAAAGAAGAGAACTTGTGGCTTACGGCAGAAAATCAGTCGCTCTATTTGAAGATAGCTTAGACATTTCTTCAGGTAATTCTAGAGACATTTTGGATTGGCTGAGGTTGCTTCCTAGACAGGATAGAAACACAATTCTTTCATTGAGCAAGAATATAGCTAGAAATCAAGTAAGGTCTATTGAAAATCACATAGACAAAATTGAAGGTAAACTCCTTAGAAGAGACAGACACGCTATCGAATGGCACAGGAAATTTATTTTGGCAATAAGCTGTTTAGTTCTATTCTTTGTCGGCGCTCCTTTAGGGGTATTGTTGAAGAAGGGCGGTATAGGGTTGCCAATTGTTTTGGCCTTAATCACCTTCTTGTTTTATTATATCATTTCTATGGTTGGAGAAGAGATGGTGAAAAGTGGAACACTGCCTCCTGCTTGGGGTATGTGGCTTAGTACAATAGTTCTTGTCCCAATTGCTAGCTTCCTGACGTACATAGCGATTAAAGGAGGTGGGAGATTCATCTTTACAAAGGTTAGCTAGATGAGAATTTTACAAATATGCCCTAAACCTCCTAGGCCAAAAATTGATGGCGGCTGTATAGCGATGGATGCTATGAGCGAAGGATTGGCCGGATTGGGGCACAACGTGAAAGTATTTGCCTTAGCTACTCAAAAGCATCCCATTATGGCAGATTCAATCTGTGATGATTACGTTAGAGATTATCAATTTGAAAGCTTTGGGATTTCAACTTCAATAAACCCAATTAGTGCATTATTTCATTTAGCAACTAACAGAAGTTATAACGCTAGTAGATTTTACAGCAGAGATGTTGCCGAGAGATTGAAGGAAAGATTAGAAGAAAAAGAATTTGACTTAATCATTCTTGAATCTATCTACGCCTGCAACTACACAGACATTATTAAAGAATCATCAAAGGCAAAAATCGTATTAAGAGCTCACAATGTGGAATTTGAGATTTGGCGTGAGTTAGCTAGACAATCAGGGTTTCTAAAAGGATGGTATGTAAATAAACTATCTTCTCAACTGGAGAAATTCGAATTAGAGGAATCACAAAAAGTTGATGGAATTGTCACAATAACTAAAGATGATGCAAAGTGGTTTGAGGATAACACTAAGGCTCCCGTTCATGTATGTCCTTTCAGTGTTGACCTAAGTAGAGTAAATCCTAGAGAGAAAGTAGATCACGTTTTCCATTTTGGCTCGATGGATTGGCTACCTAACCAAGAGGGAGTTAGGTGGTTAATACATGAGGTTTGGCCTATTGTGCGTGCTGAACATAAAAATGCCAAACTAGTTTTAGCAGGAAGGAACATGCCTTCTGAATTTGAATCTAATCCTGATATGGGAATTGAAGTAAAAGGAGAAGTCGAATCAGCGGAGGAATTTCTTTCTAGGAACGGAATTGCTACAGTTCCTGTGTTGAGTGGATCAGGCATGAGAGTAAAAGCTATAGAAGCAATGTCGATGGGATTACCTGTAGTCGGCACTTCCCTAGGAATGGTAGGTACAGAAGTTGAAAATGGCGTACATGCATTAATTGAAGATTCAACTGATGGTTTTGCCTATGCTATTTGCAAGCTATTAGATTCTCAGAGTCTAACACTTGAAATTGCAGAGAATGGTCAGCGACATGTAGAAAACTGTTTCAATAAAACAAACACTTTCAAGCAGCTAGATAGCTTTTTACAAAAGATTAGTTAGCTTTTATTTCCTTTCATATATTGCACAATGGACTTAATTGAATTCAACTTAGAAGCTGGAATTCCAACGCTTGACTTAAGAAGGTATACTGAGGGTGACGAAGCTGATAGAAAAGCATTTGCCGCAGAATTGGGCGCGGCATATAGGCAGGTTGGGTTTGCTGCAATTAGTGGTCACGGAGTTTCTGAGGATCTTATTGCAAATATGTACAAGGAGGTTAAGGATTTCTTTTCTCTACCTACTGAAACTAAATTAAAGTATAGCCATCCTGACAAAAATAATCAGAGGGGTTTTGTGAAGTTTGGGCAGGAGCATGCCAAGGGTAATGACAATGCTGATTTAAAGGAGTTCTGGCAAGTAGGCCAAACCAACATCCCAGACAACGCCGACCTCAGCCACTACCCTCCTAATGAAGTATGTAGTGAGTTTCCTGAGTTTTCTAAAAGATCAGATGAACTGTACAAATCTCTTGAGGAGGTAGGATTAGTCGTTCTAGAAGCTATTGCAATGCACCTTGAACTTCCTCTTAATTACTTCAGAGATAAAACAGAAGGTGGAAATAGTATTTTAAGAGCAATACACTACCCTCCTATTAAAGACGAACCTAAATCAGCTGTAAGATCAGCTGAACACGAGGATATTAATTTGATTACACTTTTAATCGGTGCTTCTGCTTCTGGATTAGAAGTGATGGGGCTTGATGGAAACTGGAATAAGGTAACTGCAGATTCAGAACACATTGTTATGAATTGTGGTGATATGCTTCAAAGATTGACAAACCATCAATTGAAGTCTACAACACACAGAGTAGTAAATCCTCCGCGAGAGCTTTGGCATACGCCTAGGTTTAGTATTCCATTCTTCTGTCATCCACAGCCAGATATGAAACTTGATGCACTCCCTCAATGTGTTCCATCTGGAGAATCTCCAAAAGACCCACCAATAACAGCTGGAGAATATTTAAACGAAAGGCTAGCTGAAATTGGTCTAAAAAAAGAGGACAAGTAAGGTCTCTACGTATCTTCGCGTCATGAAGATTCGCTACTCATTTTTCATTATTTCTATTTTACTGCTATCTCTTGGTAGTTGTGGAGAAACTAATGTCGATTCTAATTCTGAGGAGGCTAGTTTAACTGAAGAGCCACAGGGATTTGACTGGTCAGTCAACCCGCTGACTGTAAGCATAAATGAAGAAACTCTTGTGTCTGAGATGAACCGTGTTGATTTGGACACGATTAGTTCTCATATCTACAATTATTTTCATCTTCAACAAACTGGCGATTCAGCTGATTATGTAAAACACTTCGATTACTACCCTTCTATTTTTGACAGTGATACGATGAAGAATTTGTACGCTGAGACGACTGTGAAGTGGTGGAATAAGGGGTACCGAAATGTATTTGAAGACGTGAGCATTAATTATGCTAGTGATTGGGTTTATGAAGAAGACCAAAGGGTGGCGATCGTAGGATTTGATTTGGTTTTCAGGACTGAGTTTACAATGGAGTATCCTTCTGACCCTAAGAGATTAATCGAGACTCTGCAGAGACAGATGCCTAGGGCTGAACTGGATTATATAGACGAGGAGCCGATAAGATCCATCGTTGCCTATGACGTAAAGGGTTTGTTCGTTTACTGCGATCTGGACAAGTATGATTTTGCTTTTATTTCTGAGGATGAAGGAAGAGGGAATGCTTTGGATTCGATCATGTTGAGTGATACAAGACTTAAGTTGCTTCGTGATAAAAGGCTAGCTTTAAAGGAGGACTGATGAGCGTGAGAGATTACAATGTGAAAAATGAGTTTGGGGAGCTTGAGTCGGTTGTTGTAGGCATTGCTGATAGTTGGGGTCCTATTCCTACTGCCGAACAAGCTATAGATCCGAAGTCTAGGGAGCACATACTAGCTGGGACCTACCCTTCGGAATCAGACGTAAAAGCTGAGCTTGAAAAATTAGTAAGCGCTCTAGAAGCTGAGGGAGTTGCTGTTTACAGGCCTGAAAATATTGATGGATTGAATCAGGTGTTTTCGAGGGATGTAGGAGTCGTGATTGAGAATAAGTTGATTCGAACTTCAATGATTGCCGACAGAGCTCCAGAATGGGGAGGAATAGAACCCATTTTTGAAAATCTAGCAGAAGCAGATATTCTTTTACCCCCTGATGGCGTGAGAGTTGAAGGAGGTGATGTGATGCCTATGGGTGATGAGATTTGGGTTGGGATTGGTGATGCTGAAGATTTTGATATGTATAAGACGGCAAGGACAAATGAAGCCGCTGTGGTTTGGCTTAAAGAATGCTTCAAAAATCACACATTACGATCATTTGCTCTTTCTAAATCGGATACAGACCCCAGGGCCAACGCTTTGCACCTAGATTGCTGCTTATGCGTTTTAGGAGGAGGCCACGCTATATTCCACCCAGAGGGAATGAAGAACGAGGTAGATAGAGAATGGATAAGAGAGCGATTCGCAGGCAAAATCATAGAAGTTGACGCAGAATCAATGTATCATATGCATTGCAATTTGTTTAGTTTATCTCCTTCGACAGTAATTAGCGGCGAAGGATTCGATAGAGTAAATGCCAAGCTCCTAGAATGGGGATACAGGGTAATTGAAATTCCTATGAATGAAACGTCCAAAATGGAGGGCTTACTACGCTGTGTAACATTACCAATGAAAAGATCTTAATGTCTCAAAGTACGTCTAACATATTAATGATTAGGCCCGCAGCTTTCCGCATGAATGAGGAAACTGCTGGAAACAATTACTACCAAAAAGTCCTCGACGACCTCAGTCCTGAAGAAGTGATGGATAGAGCGATTGAAGAGTTTGACAATATGGTCGAGACTTTGCGCTCAGAAGGAGTTAATGTGATTGTCGTTGAAGACAATCCTGATACTGACACTCCTGATTGCCTCTTCCCAAATAATTGGATAAGCTTCCACAGCGACGCTCGCGTTGGCCTCTACCCTATGTTCGCCCCAAACCGTCGTGAAGAACGCCGCGAGGATGTGATGATTGACCTTCAACACATTCACGATTTCAAGATCGACGAGGTTGTTGATTTTACAGAATTTGAGGAACACAACATTTTCCTTGAAGGGACAGGCAGTATTGTTCTAGACAGGGTTAACGGAAAAGCGTATGCAGCTATTAGCCCTAGGACAGACAGAGTTGCTTTTGAGCAGTTTTGTGATGCAATGAGTTTTGACGGTGTCGTGTTTGAATCAAACCAAACCGTTGGCGATAAGCGCGAGCATATTTACCACACGAATGTGATGATGTGCGTTGGGACTGGTTGGGCTACTGTTTGCCTGGATAGCGTTGATCATCCAGATGACAAACAATTGCTGCGATCTGCATTAGAGGGAGATGGACTTGAGGTTGTTGAACTTTCTGAAGACCAAATCTCACGATTCGCAGGCAACATGCTTGAAGTAGCATCTGAAACAGACGACACGTCGAGAATTGTCATGAGTAAATCCGCGTTCGACGCTTTAACAGAAGACCAAAAGAGTACCTTAGGGAATTACGGCAAACTCGTACCAGTTGCTCTTGACGTAATCGAAGCTTGCGGAGGAGGTTCTGCAAGATGTATGATGGCTGAAATTCACTTACCTAAATGTTAAGAATAGACGACATATTAAACGCAGCTGTAATAGCAGGCTGTTCAGAACTATTCGGCTCTGCTCCTGACGCGTCCCAAGTAAGTGTTCAACGTACTCGACCAGAATTTGAAGGCGAGCGTACAGTTGTTGTTTTCCCCTTCACTCGCCTTTCAAAGAAAAGCCCAGAAGACACAGGCACTGCCCTTGGCGAATATCTCGTTGCAAATTGCGACGACGTCATTGCTTTTCAAGTAGTAAAGGGTTTCCTCAACCTCAGCTTAAGCGACAGCTACTGGATTAATGAGTTAAATGGAGCAGTGGGTGCTGGCGCTGGTTTTGGTTTACAACCTAAGGCCTCTAAGCCTCAAGTGATGGTGGAATATTCTTCGCCCAACACAAACAAGCCTCTCCACTTAGGCCACCTCAGAAACAACTTCCTTGGCTACAGCGTTTCAGAAATCCTGAAGGCTGCTGGCCACGACGTGGTGAAAGTCCAAATCATCAACGACAGAGGCATCCACATCTGCAAGTCCATGGTAGCATGGCTCAAATTCGGAGAAGGCGAAACCCCTGAATCTTCGGGCCTCAAAGGAGACAAACTCGTCGGCAAATACTACGTCGCATTCGACAAGGCCTACAAAGCAGAAGTCCCAGACCACGGCGAAGACAACGCCCCCATCCTACTCGAAGCCCGCGAAATGCTTCACAAGTGGGAAAATGGCGACCCTGAAGTGCGCGCTCTCTGGCAAAAAATGAACGGCTGGGTCTACGAGGGCTTCGACGCAACCTACACTGAAATGGGCGTCGACTTCGACAAACTCTACTACGAATCAAACACCTACCTCATCGGCAAAGATCAAGTAGAAAAAGGAATAGCATCTGGTGCTTTTACAAAGCGTGATGACGGGTCGGTTTGGGTTGATCTAACAGATAGAGGTCTAGACGAGAAGCTCCTCCTGCGTTCAGACGGAACTGCTGTCTACATGACGCAAGACATTGGCACTGCCATTCTCCGTTTCGAGGACTACCCCGCTCTTGATCGCCAGGTGTACACTGTCGGAAACGAACAAGAATACCATTTCAAAGTTCTATTCGAGATCCTGAGCAAGCTCGGATTCGATCAAGGCGAGCGCTGCCATCATCTGAGCTACGGAATGGTTGAGCTACCAGAAGGCAAAATGAAATCACGCGAAGGCACTGTTGTCGACGCCGACGATCTGCTTGCTGAAATGAGAGAGACAGCGGAAGCTGTTGCTGTAGAAGCTGGTAAGCTCGACAATATTCCCGAGGCTGACCGTCCTGAACTTTTCAAGCAGGTTGGATACGGAGCCCTCAAGTACTTTCTACTGAGAGTAGATCCTAAAAAATCCATGATGTTCGACCCCAAGG
The DNA here is from genome assembly GCA_002723115.1 of Methanobacteriota archaeon. Lineage (GTDB taxonomy): Bacteria > Bacteroidota > Bacteroidia > Flavobacteriales_D > Sanyastnellaceae > UBA974. The sequence continues at coordinate 26,407 of PBNL01000025.1, forward strand.
GTAGCATAGACTTCATCGGTAACACTGGTCCCTACCTTCAGTTCAACTACGTTCGCTCTCGTTCGGTATTGAGAAATGCAAACATTGAAGACTCTACTTCTTTAAACATCTCTCCTATCGTATCTTTAGACCAAACAGAAAAGGCACTCCTCATGACTGCCCTTTCTCTCCCTGACATTATCGAAGAAGCGGCCCGACTCTACGACCCGTCTATCGTGGCAAACCTTTGCTACGACATTACCAAGTCATACAGCAGTTGGTATCAGGATCACCCCATCTTAAAGGAGGAGGATTCTGACTTACGCGAAGCACGACTTGCAATTTGTGCTCTCTGCAGTTCTGCAGTAAAGACCGGCATGTCGCTACTAGGCGTAAGCATGCCAGAGCGCATGTAACAAGTTGTAGTTTCTTAAAGAGAAATAATACCAGGAATCTTTGCTGCCGCTTCGTAGCGGGCAAAAACTGCGTCTGCAGAATCTACTTGATCCACAATTGTAAAGGATCTGTATTTACCTGTTTTGCTGTCTTTGAATTTGAGTTTGGCCTTTAGCCCAAAAATCGCCCTCAATGCAGCCTCATTTTCATTCCCTTTGGGCACTATGAACTTGAACATAAAATCACATGGCCAATCATGTGTCTCATCAAGCTGCTTGCGCATTCTCTCCCTATCAGTTTCTTTTGACATGAGACAAATTTAATGCAAAGAAAAACGGGCCACCTGAAGGCAGCCCGTTTCTTTTATCTATTTGGAGTGAATTACTCCTCACATACGTTACCCCATAGCTGGAAGAAGTCAAGAAGGTCACTTACGTCAACCTCAAGGTCACCGTTAAGGTCTCCAGGACAGTTCTCTGGGTATTCACACCCACAGCTTAAGTTGGCATCAGCATCGTAGTTAAGAGCTTCTGGATCCATACATCCAATGTATAGACAAGATCCGTCGTCGTTCGATGCACCCTCGCTGTAGTTGATCGCACCTGAATCAGTACAACCTACAGTTAGACAAGAGAAGTCACATGAACCATCTTCAACGTTTGCGTCAGCATCGTAGTTACAAGCGTCAGCGTATGTACAGCCGTCAACTTCTAACTCGTCACAAATTCCGTTTGCGTTTTCGTCAACTAAACAGTTACCGTCACAATCGTAGAATTCAGCAGCGTACCAACATGATCCATCCTCAAGGATAGCGTCAGCGTCGTAGTTACAAGCTGAGTCGTCTGTACAACCTGCACATGATACGTAGTCACAAGAACCATCGTCATCTGTAGCAGCAGAGCTATAGTTACAAGCTCCAGAATCAGTACATCCACCGATCTCAAGCTCATCACATACTCCGTCACCGTCTGCATCATTGATACAAGCACCGTCACAGTCGTATACGTATGCTTCAGTAACTGGTGCAACAGCACATGTATTTACATCTTCACCATTAACAATGAACGCGTCAAACTCAATGTCTCCACTAGAGAACTGTACTTTGACAGTACGGTTAAATGCAACACCAGCAACAGTCTTAGTATTTACGCCCTCGTTTAATGATACCGCAGGGCCATTATTCCAGTTACCATTAGCAACAGTTTTTACAATTCTGTAATTCGCTCCACCAGTAGGTAAAGATGTTACATTAATAGTAAATGATTGTGCTGAAGAACTGTTGTCATCACTTGCCGTTGTTAAAGTGTAAACATGAGTCCACGTTGCATTTGGTCCATTATCAAACATATCACAATCTCCAATTGTTGCAACTGGAGCTGGAGCTGAACAAGAACCTGTGAAGTCATGAGCACCAAGACCAGTCCAATCGTTGTTGTCTAAAACAATCCATTCAGAATCGTCTGTGTTTGTTCCAGCAGAAGAAGCCCAATCTCCAGCGTTACCACTGTTCACGTCAGACTTACGAATTAATGAGTGATCCTTCGTACCGTTAGACACACCTGCAACGTCCCATCCAGAACCTGGATCAGCCTCCCATGTACCAATTATATCAACGATTGAGTAATCAGAATCAGACCCCTGTACTAGAGCGTATCCATCATCACCGTTTGATAGGTATTGGTGGAAGTGGTCAGCCTCAGCTAGAATAGCCTCATCAGCAGATGGATGTGCAATTACGTAAACATCACCAGCAGCAATAGATGCTCCTTCTGGGAATGCGTTCCAGTACTCGTACTCACCTGGGTTAGATGGTGCGTTACTTACGCTTGGGAAAGCATAGTCAGCAAGGCTGATAGCAGCGTCAGTTGGATTGTAAATCTCTAAGAACTTGTTGTTAGATGATCCCTCTGCGTATCCGCTAAAGAATAACCCACAAGAAGATGCATTATCAACCGCACCAGGAAGAGCAGTTAACTCTTGATATTCACATGTTCCATCTTCTTCTGTAGCAGCTTCGTCGTAGTTACAAGCCTCAGCGTCAGTACAACCGTCAACTTCGAACTCATCACATACTCCGTCACCGTCAGCATCGTTTAGACAGTTGCCATCACAGTCGTAACCATCAGCAGGCATGTTGCCTTCACAGTCACAAGCTCCTACAGCAATTCCATCACCGCCACAAACACCACACTCATCAAGTTGGTTTCCGTCACAGTCACAGTCTCCTTCAGGAATATCTGAACAACCACACTCGTATACCGAACCAGGTCCGTTACATACTCCACACTCGTCGTATGCTCCAACACAGTCGTCTACGTCATCACAAACACCATCAGCGTCAGCATCAGCAGCACAGTCGCCACCACATACGCCTAGCGCGTCAAGTTGGTTACCATCACAATCACAGTCTCCATCAGCGATACCTGAACCTCCACAAACACCACACTCATCGTTAACAGCACAAGAGCCGTCATCGTATACAGCGTTCGCATCGTAGTTACAAGCAGTCTCATCAGTACAACCACAACCTACAGTACCGAACGATAAGTTAAGTAGCATTTCCTGAGAAGAATCTCCACCAGGGAAGATCTGAGTGTAAAGTGAACCAGTAATGTTTCCATCAGTAGTTAATTGAGCTACAAGTACTCTGTTATCATCGCCAGCAAAACCATTGCTCACGTTGTTTAAAGAGAACCAGCTACCTCCGAAGAAGCTATCAAGCTCAAGGTTACCACCTGCCTCAAAGTCAGAAGTCCAAGTATCACCTGCAGCAACTGCAGTTGAAATAGAACCCTCACCAGCACCTGGAGCCTGATCGATACCAATAGTAATCCAGCTATCAATCGCAAGCTCTGGGAACATTGGGAAGAATAATGGGTTGATTGCATCAGCAGTCAAACCTCCCATTGGGTTTTGGTAGAATGAAGTCGTCGTACGTAGGTATGATGGGTTTGTAACATCACCAGATACAGACGATACGAAATCGCTTGATCCAGGTGTAGTTACGTACACTCTGTAAGTAGTGTTGATACCATTGTTTGATACTTCTTCAAGCTCTAGACCAAATCCGCCTTCACCACCTGCTGCGTTAGAACAAGAACAGTAGTCACAAGAACCATCTTCTTGAGTAGCGTCAGAATCGTAGTTACATGCAGTATCATCCATACAACCTAAACATGACGTGTAGTCACAGTCAGCTGAATCAGTAGCGTCAGCGTTGTAGTTACAAGCTGCTGAATCTTGACAACCAGCAATCTCGTTAGCATCACAAACACCATCACCATCCTCATCACCTAGACAGTTACCATCACAATCGTAACCTGGGTCAGGGTAAACACATGGCTCAAGCTCTGTTGGTAGAGCAACGTAGTTACAAGCACCAGGAACAACACAACCGTAAACCTCATCTTCATCACAAAGGCCGTCTCCGTCCTCGTCATTTAGGCAGTTACCGTCACAGTCTAAGTTCTCAGCAGCGTAAGTACAAGAATCATCTGCAATGTTTGCAGAATCATCGTAGTTACATGCAGTCTCGTCCATACAACCAGATACACAAGTACCAACTAGCCCAGACTCATCACCACCTGATGCTAGCTCACCGCTATCATCAGATATAGACCAGCTGTTTTCGTATGGATATGAATCAGTAGATTCATAAACAACATCGATACAAGTTGAAAGATCCAGACAAATCTCAAAGTTCTCAGAAGATCCAGTAACAAGCGTATATGTAATACCGTTGATTGTTACAGATCCTCCACCGTCACCCCAAGAATCATATAGAGTTAGAGTTACGCTAGAACCTTCAATACAGTTGCCGTCACAGTCAAATACTTCAGTAGCGTAAGTACATGACCCGTCATCTTGAGATGCAGAATCATCGAAGTTACATGCAGAATCGTCTGTACAACCAACACAAGACTCGTAGTCACATAATGCAATAGCACCGCCTGTAACTTCAATTTCAATCGAGTTGTAATCACCAGAATCAAGTGTGAATTCATATGAAGTTCCTGAGTTATCATCAGTAATAGTTAGAACTGAACCGTTCCATCCATCTCCGTAAGAATCAAATCCTTCAAGAGTGTATAATCCTGAAGCTAGAGTCACAGCTGGCTCAGCTCCGAATCCGTATGTCTCACCGTTTAGAGACCAACTTACTTCACTAGTCCATGAACCAGTAACCCAAGAGAATGATAATGAACCACTATCACTAAACTCTACAGCTTGAATAGTTGCACTTGCATCGTAGTCACATGCACTTTCGTCCATACAACCAGTACAAGATGAGTTATCTCCGTTACATACTCCACAATCGTCGTATGCACCAATACAGTCATCCTCATCATCACAAACACCATCAGCATCTACATCATCACATGCAGGACAAGGAGTTCC
>PBNL01000026.1 GCA_002723115.1 Methanobacteriota archaeon
GTCGCCGCCGCCGCCGCCGCCGCCGCCGCCGCCGCCGCCGCCGCCGCCGCCACCGCCGCCACCGCCGCCACCGCCGCCACCGCCGCCGGGTCCACCTCCACCACCGCCAGGTCCGCCTGACCCCTCGGGTGAGTCCGCACGCCATCTTGCTCCTGAACTGTCCATGAACCACTCGTCAAGGAATTCAGAATTTGTTTGCTGAACGTTCGTGTAGATGCCCCAATCCTCGCCATTGATGTGGAGGTTGATGAAACAGCTAGCAGCTGCTGGGATGTGTTTGCGTAAGATTTTTTGGTATATAAATTCTCGAACCCAAGTAGGGTCAAAATACCCGCAGGCAAAATTCAATGACTCGTAACCCATCAAATCCTGAGAGCTATCGTACTCATCCATCGTGATGTTGAACGACTTCTTATCCGACTCATTCATGAAGTAAGACGTCTGCCCCTTGTACCGCGCTCCTATGTCAGAGTACTCTACTCCGTCAACGGTGATGCTCGCAGGAATAGCAACTGCATCGTCGTAGTTGTCCTCAAGTAGTTGCTCGAAATTCGATTGGTCGAATGTGAGATATACGTCTCTGATAATCGTGTCGTCGTATAGACCTGTGTATGACACATCGCCAATAGTCAGCCTGTGTTCTTCCTCGTTGAGAGTCCACTGGTGAGGGAGGTTTTGGGCGAGAAGAGAAGATGAAATTGCGGTTAAGGAAGTTAAGAGAAATAATCTATTCATCACGTTTATCATCGATTGAGTGTTAAAGGTAAGATGTTTGAGTGGGTTTGGCATAGGGTTTGCTTCATTTAACACCATGAAGAAAATGTTATACTCCCTAGCGCTTGTCTTACCACTTGCTTTTATAGGATGCGATCAAGATGATGATTGCAATATGATGGATCGTGGAACCATCGTCGACTATACTGGATTCGATGGCTGTGGTTTTGTGATTGTAATGGAAGATTCAAGTGTTTATGAGGTTGCGAATTGGCAAGAGGTCAATGTTATACCTAAGGATGGGATGGACATATGTTTTGACTACGAGGTTGAGGATTTTTGGGCTTCAATCTGTATGGTAGGCCAAATGATTTCACTAACAGATTGCCAAGTTATTGAATAGGACTGGCAGGTTTTGAGTTAAACAAAAACGGCGCCCCGTGGTAGGGCGCCGTTTCTATTGGAGTAAAAATATTTTACTTAATCACTTGGATAGCTTTCGTTCTAACAGCTCCTTGCTGTGTAACGCGAACTAGGTAAGATCCAGCGTCAAGGTTGCTAACGTTAAGCTGAGTGTTAAGCTCATTTGCAACTGTAGAAATTACAGTTGAACCTACAAGGTTGATAAGCTCGATAGAAGCACCAGTCTCGTTGAGGCTAACAGTAACAACGTCATTAGAAGGAACGGGGTAAACGCCAAACTCAACTACAGCCTCCTCAACATCATTAGTACAAGTCATGTGGTTTAAACCGTAGCCTTGAAGAGTGGTGTCAAGAATAGATGCATCCATAGGCCAAATATCCTGCTCAACAATCTGTCCATCAGGGTTGATAAGAATAAATGTTGGGAATGCTTGGATAGCGTATGATGAATGAGCAGCACCGCCGCCACCTTGAGCACCTGAAGCTACTGGTGGAGGATTGTCTCCTGCATTTGCATTTTCAAAATCGTGCACTTGCTGATCTGTTCCCTCGTACTCTACTCCTAGGAAGATTACATCACCCTCATTACAACCGTATTGGTTGTATACATTTGTAAACTCAGGAGCAGTAGCCATACATGGCCCACACCAGTAGGCAAAAAAGTCAACACATACATACTTACCGTCGTCTAGGTAATCAAATAATGTGTGGGAGTTACCGTTTAGATCAGTAACGGTAAAGTCAACAGCAGTAGTCAAAGATGTCTGCGCAGATAGCGAAAACGTGAATGCTAAAGCTGATAGAAAGAAAGTAATTTTTTTCATCGCAAGTAGTTTATAATGAGCCTACAAGTTACTTTACTTTTACCAACTTTTTTAGATATTTCCTGAAAATCTACAATGACATTGAAGAAGCTTGTTTTTCTTTTATTCTTGATGTGTTTTATGGGCACATTGCATGCTCAATCTCACAACTATGAGCTTGGTGCGCGTGTCAATAGTTTAATCAGTGCTGGCCCAACCCAACTCTCCTTGAGCCTACGCGGAAGCATGGAAACTGGCGATGTCGAACTCATCCTCTCCCCTTTCCAAGACCGCATCTTTCTAACAGGACTGGTCACGGTGAATCATGATGATGTTTGGGTTGGGAATAGTGCTGGGTCGAGAAAGTTTGCTGTTTACACAGGGCTTGGTGCCCACGCAGGATTAGCAAATGGGGAAGGACTAGGTGTGTTGTTGGGAGTTGATGGCATCCTTGGTGTCGAGTACAAAATCCTGGATTCGCCATTTAAGATTAGCACAGATATCAAGCCGACTTACGATCTATTTACTCCTGATGCGAATAGATTCAATTTTTGGAATACTTCGATTACGCTGAGGTATTTATTCTAGCACTGTTCACCGAATGAGGTGAGGAATACTAATAAATCTTGGATATCCGTTTCACCACTGTGGTCGATGTCTGATGGACAGGTGGGAAGTGGAATGCATTGTTCTAATTCTATATCCCAAACCAAGTTCTCACCACACAGACATGTGAGATCACAACTCCCATCATCGGTGATGGCATTTTCGTTGTAATTACATGCTTGCTGATATGTACATCCTACCAAAGGCTCAGGTTCTGTTAAAGTGATCTCTTGGTTTACGTTAAATGCTCCGTATTCGACTTGTGAACCGTCAGACCAAGTAACGATGATGTTAGCTATCTCTGCTGAAGTGCCCAAACCAAAGTGTTGAGTGTAAGAATCCTGACCTAGGTAGTTATCACCGGCGAAGACGACTTTTGAGAGGGGTTCTATTTGACCCGTGAAAAGAGTTCTATAGAGTTTGATAGAACATCCAACTCCATTAATGTTTGAAGAAGTTCCTATGAGATTGATTTTAATCCAATTATTCGACGTTGGAACTCCTTTATAAAATGCGGCCGTTTCACCTACTCTGTGCGATACTAGATCTGGAACTCCATCGTTATTGAAATCTCCTTGGGCTGTAGCAAATGAATGGTGATCATTCAGAGTAATTGTTCCTGGGATAGTATTGAAGGGTGCCATTCCATTGTTGATGAAGAAAAGGTCGTTTGTAGGTGGTATTTGGTCTAAAATATCTGGATAGTCAGTGTACACTGTTATGCTTTTGCTTACATGGAGATCAGGCCAAGTGTCATTGTTGTAATCTATCCACTCCCCTGCCCAACAATAGTCATTCACCTCTATCCCATAGATCGAAGACTCATCAACAAAGTAGCCAAACTCATTCAGCTTGTTCTTCAGCATAAAGTTGCCATCCAGCCCATTGCTCACGAATAGATCCATATCTCCATCCTTGTCGAAGTCTTCAAATGATGAGCACATTGCAAGAGCTTCGAGATCAGTGCCTAGTGATTGCGCCATATCAGTGAATGTGCCATCGCCGTTGTTGATGTAAAAGGCGTTTTTGAATTCGTGTCTGTAGTTGACGACGTGGAGGTCGAGGAATCCGTCAAGGTTGATGTCTATCCATGTTGCTTGAAACGATTGCTTGAGGCCATTTCCTACTCCGGCTGTGGCTGTCACGTTTGTGAATGTACCGTCACCATTGTTGTGGTATAGTTCGTTTTCAAAGCCTGTATCTACCCAAAGTTGGTAGTTGCAGATGTAAAAATCTAGGAGGCCGTCGTTGTCGTAATCGCCGAAAGACATGCCATAGCTTTTAGAAAGGGTTTGGTCTATTCCAGATGATTCAGAAATGTCTGTGAAGGAACCCCCGTCGTTGCGCCAAATTTTATTTGGGGCTAGTCTATTGGTGGTGAAAAAATCAAGGTCTGCGTCGTTGTCGAAGTCTATCCAATAAACTCCTTTGGTCTCACTTCCAAGGTTATCAATCCCAAGGTTCACTTCATTAAATGAATTTCCTGTGCCTTCATAAAATTTTAATTCTCCCTCGTGATGTCCAAAAGTTAGGTCATCGTATCCATCTTGATTAAAGTCAACAAAGCTCACGCCAGCTCCAATGTATCCTCCTGTGTGATCTGTATTGAGAGCCAAATCAGAACTTACATCAAGCAGTTGAGCATGCGCAAATAGGGGCATGATCACGCAGGCAAAAGTGTAACCGAGGGATTTAAAATTGAAAGCCAAATTGTTAAGGATGGCATAAAAGTTACAAAATGATTACTTTGAAGACCAAACCCTTTAAGTTTGAAACGACTCTTTACCCTTCTGATTTTATGTGCTTTATCGCTTTCAGCTACAGGTCAGTTTTGTGGGAAGAATTACGATGTTGAGGTTGAGGATATTGTCGAGAGGGCTGCTCAATTGGAAGGTGCAAAGCCTCGGTTGGTTCTTGTTGGCAGCTCATCGATCAGGAAGTGGGATGGGGTGGAATCTTTGTTTGGAGGGTATGAGGTGGTGAATGCTGGGTTTGGTGGGTCTTGCTTTGAGGATTTGTTGAGGTATAGAGAGGATCTGATTTATGGGTTGCAACCAGACGTGTTGTTTATCTATGAGGGTGATAACGATTTGGTCTCAGGTCGGAATGTGGAAGAAGTCGTTGAGGTGGCGTCGAGATTGCTAGAGGAAATTTCAGAGACATTGCCGAGTGCGAATGTTGTTCTTATCGCACCTAAGCCAAGTATTGCTAGGTATGCACTTTTTGGAACGTATTTAGATTTAAATGAAGAGTTGAGGAGTATGGCTGGTGAGCAGGGATGTGATTTTGTCGATTTCTGGAATGTGATGCACGACGATGATGGTCGGTTGAGAAAAGAGTTATTCGTTAGTGATGGAGTTCACTTGAATGAGGCCGGCTATGGAGTATGGGTTGATGAGTTGAGGCGGGTGGTGCCTTGGGTTTTTGGGGAATAAAAAAGGCTCCGAAATGGAGCCTTTTTTAATGAGTAAGTAAAGGTTTAGTCTTCACTTAGATTACGGTAAACTTCTGCAAGTATGCCAAGCTGTAGTGGCACGTATAATAGCATTAAAGCTAGTTGTATAAGTGCAGCCAAAGTAGGCAAAAACATTTGATTAATAATTATCGCTGAGATAATAAAATTAAGAACGAAATAGCCTAATCCTAATAGAAATTGACTCAAGAAAATAGTCAGTTTGTGACCATATGTTCTCTTGTTACTTTCATTAAGAGCTTGCATGGGATTTAGCCCTTTGTCAACTAATAAAAGTAGAGCTATGCACCATGAATAAGAAAGTACAATTCCTGGAATTATGAGGAATAAATACCCCATCAAAGTACCAATGAACATAAATGACATGAGTAGGAAAAAAGCCCCCATGTTCTTTCTGTATTTTGATTTAAATATCTCAGTAGGTGAAATGATCTCTCCCCTGCTTAAGGCTGCAGGAATTGAAACCATAGCAATAGTAGTCCCAACGTTTAAGTAAGGAACCCATATGGTTAAAGTGTAAAGTATTAATGCCCCAACTAAAGACAGAAAGTTCTTGAGGCCTATTTGAATCCCTCCTTTTAATAAACTAGAAATTGTCATGTGATTTTGATTTTGATTTCCTATCAAGTTACAACACAATGTGTTGCAAGTCAAAATCATATCATCCGCGAATCAACCTTATCGCCCACCAACTCAGTCCGATCACTAAAATTGCAATGCCAATATTGAAAATCTCAGGAGCTCCCATCAGGTGATTGAGCTTGAACGTGAGTCCTGTCAATGTTAACGCAAGACCTATCAATGAGATGGCTTTGGGTGTTTTATTTGGAGTCATGGGAAATTATTCGCTTTTAACTCCTAGTCTATACCCTATTGCTAATTTTCCAATAAACATGATAGCTGGCCATTCATTTACTTCAATTGTATCATCACCAGTAAATGAAGTATCATCAATAAATGCTTTACCAACTCCAAAATTAAAGTCGAATATAAACCCACCCTCACTTGCACGCTTAGTACCAAACAAGACTCCTGCTCCTATTCTGCTTTGATCATATTCTATTACATTATTAGCAACAATATCAGTATGTTCATAATTTCTATTTATGTATTTAACAAAACCTCCACTGTAGAAATTATCTGAACCATGTGTTGGACTAAAGTAGTATTTAACCACTCCACTAATGTTTAAATTCTTATAGCTGTACTCATTTGAATTGTCATCCGTTCCTGAATCTCCACCAAATCCCAATCCTAATTCTGAACTAACACTTGAATTAAAGCAGTAATCAGCACCAAGGCCAAAATCTCCCCACAACATTCCTAGTGGGTTTGCAGTTAAATCAATTTGTGCTGTTCCAAAAAATGAGAGTGCGCATAAAAATGCTGCTAGACTAATTTTTTTCATATTACATGTTTTTTGAAGCATGTAAATATAAAATTTATATTTGATTAAGCTTAATTCAGAAAACTAAATGAAATTCAAATTATTACTAATTGCACTATTGATCTCTTTAAGCGCTTTTGGCCAAAAAGAACTGATGACATGATTATCAACGGAGTAAAAATTGGGAGATTTATCACATTGGATCAGACTAGAGAATTGTGCAAGTCTGCAGTAAAACCAAGACAAATAAGTTGGAGGTCAGGTTTACCGGAAAGAAGTAGAACTGAATTAAAGTTTGTTGAATTGAGTAATGAGAATTTCATTCTCCCAGATCAAAAAGTAAGAATCATCAATCCTGTACAGTACATCGAATTATACTCAGAATACACCAATGCTGAAGACATAAATATGAGCAAATTAGAAATAATATCATATTTAACTTTAAGTGTAATTGGCGTAACAGGAATGAGTCTTGGAGTGTACGCATTATCCTTAGAATATGCTTTAATTGGTGTTGGCGCATTCGTTGTTTCAATGCCTATAGCACTTTTACATAATTTTCGCACAAGAAAACACATAGGGTATAGGAAGCGACGCTAATTCCTAAGAGCACCTAAAACAACTTCTAGTTCCTCAACGCTCATGAGACCGTTGTGCTGAAAAAGAACCTCATTCTGCGAATTGAAAACACAAAGTGCTGGTAGTTCAATTTGGTCTTCGATTGTTGTTAACTCTAGTGCTATTTCGTGAATCCCGGTATTGGTTCCGGTTGGATTGTATGAAAAAACTTGGCCACCGTATTGAACATCTTCTCGAGTTTCAACGTCGAAGGGGATGAAAAAAAAGTTTGAGTCTAATGAGTTTGAGATGCCATTGTCGTTAAGAGTTGTCTGCTTCATCTGATGGCAAAACTTGCACCATTCAGCGTGGAAGAAAACGACTACAGGTCTATCCTCAACGGTAAATAAACTATCGAGGTTGTTGAAGGAGGTTTTGTTTTGGGCTGAGACTTCTCCCATCATCATGATGGATGCAAGTATGCAGAAGGTGCGCCAGCAATTCAAAATGCAACTTATTTCAGAGTGTATCTGAGACCAACAAAGCCTCTTATGCCTTGGTTGGGTCCGTACACGTATGATGGATCAAATACAAGTTCTCCTTCAGGAGTGTTTTGCTCAAATGGATCAAGTGTATTGCCTAGGTAGTAAACTCCTTCAGGTAGATTTTTCCATGGCGTCCAGTCGAGCAAGTTTTTAACTCCACCAAACACCTCGAATTTAACGTCAAGCTGTTTTGTGATCTGAATATTCTGAATGCTGTACCAGGGTGATTGGGCTGGACGAGGATCCACGAAGTCGCCATCGCTCATTGTTGGAAGCTCCATAGGGCTGTATACATTTCCAGTGTAGTTGACCTCCATTTGGGCTTGTTCGATTGTGTATCCGATCGACCAAGTTCCCGAGAATTGCTCTGTCAATTCTTGACGCTCTTTAACTCCCCCTTCTTCAGAAAAGACATCCATAAGAGTCACTCCTGCACGGAATTTCAATGCTCTTTTTACGACATCGAGGTGAAGTGAAATTCCTTGAGAAACGCCCTTGCCGTCGAGGTTGTCGTAGATGATTTGGTTTGGGTTTGTGTCATAATCAGGAATAATCTTATTGTCAAAATGCGTATAGAACACAGATGCATCTATGTTGATTAGAGCTTTGTTTCTAGTGAAAATAGTCCTTACATAATTCAGGTTTCCATTCATCGAGCGCTCTGGGAAAAGCATCGAAGCAATGATCACCTCGCGGGCTCCAGTTAGAGCAGCATGATCCTCTGTAAACACATTTGCTACTCTGTACCCTGTTCCAAAAGATGCTCGCAAAGTGTTCAGCTTATTAGGCGAGCTCCACTTGTAATTCATGCGAGGCGTAAGGAAATGACCGTGAAGTGAATTGTTGTCATATCTCAGGCCAAGCAAAAGCTTGCTGTTCTCATTTAATTCTATTTCATCTTGCAAGAAGATTCCAGGTAGATAAGTGTGAGTTGGCAAATTTCCTGGGTTCACTGTGTCTGCAGTCGCAGTCGCTGGTGTATTATCGTCATAGTAGGTGTATCGCATAGTCACACCTCCTAGCAAGCTGTGCTTCTCTCGCACCTCTTTATCCCAAACGAACTGACCAAACCCCACTCGCTGATCAGCAATGTATTCAGTGTCGCCGTATACTGAGTTTTGGTCATGGCCATTTGCACTAAACTGGAATAGAACATGCTCTTTCATTGGCAATTCATATGTGCCAAACACTTCCCATCTATCAGTGTAAATACTCTCTCCATAAACCTCATTACCACCTCTGTGCAACTCCTCATCCCATGCCATATCCCCACCAAACCTATCTTCTCTCACAACACGTCCAGCTAGAGTGAATAGCTTGTTGTTTTTACGCTTGAAATTCCACTTAGTGAAGATGGATGTTCGGTTTTGCAACGTCATATCAGTGAAGTTGTCACCGTCATGATCTACCCTTTCGTCAAAATCAAAGTGTTTAATGCCAATGAAGGCTTCTGCTTTTTCGCCAATTGAAAACTTAGTCGCAACATCGGCATTTAATTCGCCCCACCCCGTAGTGAACATATCTGCAGAAAGTAGTGGAGCGTTCGTAGTCTTTTTCGTAATGATGTTGATCAAGCCACCCACTGCTTCAGACCCGTACAATGTACTGGCAGGTCCCTTGACAACCTCAACTCGTTCGATTAATGACTGTGGAATTCCGTTCAAGCCATACACTGTTGAGAGACCGCTGACAATGGGCATTCCGTCGATGAGTACCATGGTGTATGGGCCTTCAAGTCCATTGATATGAATATCACCTGTATTGCAAACTGAACAATTGATTTGTGGACGTACACCGTTTACAATTTGCAAGGCCTCGTAAACTGAGGGAGTGGGATTTGCTTTGAAAAATTTGGGTGAGTAGACCTCAACTGGCACGGCGCTTTCAAGTTTCGATACCTCTTTCATTGTACCCGAAACAACCACCTCACTGATCAATGCTACGTCCTGTTCTAATTTGAAATTCAGAATCACTTTCCCCCTACTCTTAACAATGACCTCCTTCTCCTTGTTCAAAAATCCCATTGAAGATGCTACAACTGTATGCGTGCCAGCTGGTACATTTTCGATGGTGAATTTTCCTTCAGCGTCAGAGGCAGAGCCTAGTCGTGAGTTTTGGATTAGGATATTTGCAAATGGTACAGGTTCACCATTAGAGCTAACTGTTCCAGTCAAAGTTGTTTGGGCTAAAGCAGTAGTGCTTAATAATCCCAAAACAATTGTCGCAAATGAGCAAGAGAAAAATGAACGAGACATTCTAGCTATTTTTGGCAAAGATATATTGTTTTATTAGTCTAACAAAAAAGACAGGCTATTGTTTTATTTGGTTTTAGAATGGTCGAATGAATGCTATATTTGCAAAAACAGGCTAAATGATTTCTGAAACAGTCGAAAACTATTTAAAAGCCCTCTTCACATTGGCAGATGAGAAGGGGAAAGTGTCTGTGTCAGAACTTAGCCAATGCCTCAATGTAAGCAAGCCCACTGCAAACAGCATGGCTAAGACTTTGCAGCAAGAAGGCTTTGTCGTTTACGAAAAATACAAGCCTCTCACTCTTACTAAAGCAGGCAAAAAAGCCGCAGCGTTAGTCATCCGCCGTCATAGATTAACAGAGATGTTTCTCGTTGAGAAAATGGGATTTGCTTGGGACGAGGTCCACGATGTTGCCGAACAAATTGAGCACGTTCAAGCCCCTTCATTTTTTGACAGGATGGACGAGCTAATGGATTTCCCCAAATTCGATCCTCATGGCTCCCATATCCCCGACCGCGAAGGAAACATCGTCGTGGCAGATCGACTCCCACTTTCTCAATGCTCAGAAGGAGATAGTGTTTCACTTGTAGGATTAGCCCAATCTTCTACCGAACTTCTGCAATTATTAGACAGCCATCAAATTGCTTTACACCAAATGTTCGAGGTCGTAACTGTTGAAGCTTTTGATCAAAGCATGGTATTGAAGAGAGCTGACTCCCCCCCTCTTACTTTAAGCCGACAAGTGTGCGATGAGCTGCTTGTGTGTTTGGCTTAATCTTGTTTTGAAGGGGCAATTGGGTTAAGTTTGGTCTAATCAACAATGAACTAATGAAGATTAGAGCGCTATTTACACTTGGATTATTTTTTCTAGCCACTTCTACTCAAGCCCAAAAAGTTTACTCAGTCGATTCAGAATGGAAGGCGGACGTGAAAATTTTTGTGGTTAATTCAGAATGGAAGGCTGACCTAAACGTATTCAAAGTTGATTCAGAGTGGAAGGCGGATGGGAATGAAGGGGTTTGGTTTTTCACTGACTCTGAATGGAAGGCTGACAAGAAAGTATACTTTGTAGATTCAGAGTGGAAGGCTGACCTCAAAATTTTCTTTGTTGACTCAGAATGGAAAGCCAAATGGAAGGAGAGAGAGAAAATTCACTTGATGTATTAATCTGAGAGTATAATGAGGACGTTTTTATTAAAATACACGGTAGAGTTCTTTGTCCTTATCACAGGTCTATTGATCACTTTTTATATAGAAGACCAAAACGAACTCAACTACAAAATCGAACTGAAAAATCAGTCGCTAATTCGTCTAATTCGAAATATCGAAAATGATATCAGCGACCAAAGAACGAATATCCTTAAGGTCGATAAAACGATAAGCTATTACAATATCATAGCTGAAAGGGGTGACGAATTATTCGAAACTGACAAGGACTCCCTAGGTTATTATTTAACTGCAATTTCTAGGTCATCTACAATTTTTCTTTCAAACGTTGAGGAGTATTTGACTTTGAGAAATTCAGGGTTAATTGAGCTCATCGAAAGCGATACTCTTGTCATGCTCATCCAAACAAGAACTGCAGGACACCAAGCATTTAAAAAAATCGAGGATAAGATTATCGAAGCTGAAAAAGAAGTAGCAAAAATTGTAGCTGCAAAAACAGCAAAGATTTCATCTGGTGATATAGAGTTCAGAGGTTATTACCATGGAAGGTATAGCCCATATGATTACCATGAACCACTCACTGATGCAGATATAAATACAATTAGAATCATGGCAAACGAGTGTGAATTCTACAGCCCATTTATCGATAGGTTTATATTGAACGACCAACGATTAATCGAGCTTATAAAGAACGAGATTCCCAATTTTAACGATGAGGATTTTGAGGATTTATCAGATGAAAGGATGACATTTAGTAACGATGATTAATTCCTATCTCTCTACTATAGTTACATGAATATTCGATTGACTTTCCTGGGAATCTGCATGCTAGCTACTACCTGGTGCTCTGCCCAAAACATAGCCCAAACCGACCTCCAAGCACTCACAGAACTTCAGTCTCTTGCCTCTGAGAACTCAGACCCTAAAGATCTTCTAGAGGTGACTGGAGCTTACCCTGTTGCCGCTGTGCACGGGAAAGCTACGGTAGGATTTATCGGCCGATTGGCCGCTGGTGTTTCAGAGGATGACTGGCGTGCTTGGGCTGCTAATGAGGAAGCCGTTACAGCTGGTGCGTGTAGAGAAGGGATAGCCTCATTCAGAATTGATGCATACGAGTTAGACTTACTGTGGCAAACGCCAATGGAGCTAGTTGAACTTGCATCGTGTGCAGTGCCAGATGTAAACAAAGCACGCTACGGCACACGCGTTGACAGTGTGCATGCAGGTTATAATCTTCCTCAACCCTATCACGGCGAAGGTGTGTTGATTGGAGTGTTGGATTGGGGTTTTGACTACACTCACCCAATGTTTTACGACACGACTTTAACAGAGTCTAGGATACGCGGGGTTTGGGATCAGTACAGACAAGCTGGACCTGCGCCTGATGGATTTGATTACGGAGCAGTGGCAGAATCTCCTGATGAAATTCAATCGTTCCAAAGCGACACATCAAACGTTTATGGATATTCTACGCACGGAACACACGTAGCGGGAATTGCCGGTGGAGGTGGCGCTGGAATCGGACTGAAAGGAATGGCGCCAGCTGCTGAATTCCTATTCGCAACACTTATGGTAGACGAAGCTTCATCCTTAGACGCTTTTGTATGGATGCAAAATGTAGCTGAAGCAGACGGAAAAAGATTAGTCATCAACAACAGCTGGGGCCTACCTCAATGGGGTACTCCAGACGGAAGCTCTTTGAGCAATCAATTCATAGACTCAATGTCAGATGAAGGCGTAGTATTCGTTAGCTCAAACGGAAACAACGGCGACTCAGATTTCCATATCGACTACACTTTCAACGAACCTGGAGACACCATCAGATCTCGTGTAAAGTTTTACCCACTGAATGCCAATCCCAACGCTTGGGGACAGAACCTCACTCTTTGGGGAGAGGAGGGAGAGTCTTTCGAAATGGGCTTCCAATTAGTAACAGGCATTTCGAATGTTGTAGCAGAGAGTCCTTTGTACAATACTGATGACGGACCTATGTTCCTTGACACAATCGAGGTATACGGAAACGACACGATCATTTACGACGTCGTATTAGAACAATCACACCCAGCTAATGGACGTCCGTTTGTACAGATGCGCGTCCATAAGGGAGATGCAAATCTCTCGGTTATTATGCAGGTAACTAGCGAAAGTGGCCGCGTTCACGCTTGGAACCACACGCACTTAACCAATGATGTCGGCAACTGGGGCCAAGACTTCCAAGCAGCCCAACCTAGCTGGCTCAACGGAGATCCGTACTACGGAATCCAACAACCAGCATGCGGTCACAGCGTCATAGCAGTTGGAGCTTATTCTTCAGAATACCTAAATCCTGTCGGCACTGAAGTAGGCGGTTCGCTAGCCTACTTCTCTACTTACGGACCTACCCTTGACGAGAGACTCAAGCCAAACTTTTCAGCCCCAGGTCTCAACGTTGAATCTTCTCTCAGCTCTTTCCGCGATGGCAACTACAGCATTACAAACTCTGTAGTATTCGATGGCGTTGAGTATGAATTTGCAAAGCTTTCAGGAACTAGCATGAGCAGCCCTGCTACTGCTGGCGTCGTTGCTCTGATGCTAGAGGCGAATCCTGAACTTACTCCTGCCGATGTTCGCTCTATCCTTGAATCTACCGCCCGCGAAGACGACGATACTGGCGTTATCCCTGCTGAGGGTGATCATGTTTGGGGTCACGGCAAGGTGACTGCTTCTCAAGCGGTGCTTAAAGCTTTAACCTGGGATTCTACCCTAGGCACTTCGGATCTTCACCTAGACCAAACCTTCGTCTACCCCAACCCCACTAGCAACCACCTCTGGTTCCACGGCCTCTCTCCCGTCAAGTCCACTTGGGAAGTCTTTGACATCCACGGCCGGTCGTGCGATTCTGGCAACTCCCCAAACCTCAGCTCGATCGACGTTTCAGGGCTGCCGAGCGGCATATACATTGTTCAGGTCTTGAATGATGGTTCTGCGGAGGAATTTAAGTTCTTGAAGAGGTAGGTTTAAATTAATACCAATGAAATCACGAATCCTCATCTTAATGGCAGGAGTTGTCTATAGCTTTGCATTTTCAGGCTGCTTTATACCACCTTTATCTTATCAAACAGCAAAGACACTAGACATGGGAGAAGTAGAAATTACTCCTTTTGTTCATGGTTCAACCTTAGATTCAGATAACTTTTTTGGTGGCGGTTGTCTTATGACTCAAGGGGTAACAGATAAATTAGATTGGTCGATGGGTGCCGGGTTTGAAGTAGTCGATGATGAAGTTGCACTTGCTTGTGGTCTTAGATTAAGGGGTGAACTACTTGAAGATAAATTAACTCTAACAAATACACTTGCAGCAAATAGCGGTGGATTACTTAACATATTTCCTGAGATAATCTACTCTTCCCCACTAAAGAGAGAAGATAGAATTGTAACTCTTGGGCTAGGTTATCAGTTTCAAGGGGATGGTCTTGGATTAGATGCCTTAGGTATTACATCAAAAATTGGTTTTCAATTCAATCCAAAACTAAGAGCTGAAACAGGTGTAATCTTAATGGATCAGGATGAGATAATGATTTCGTTTGGGTTAGCAATTCCGATGATGTTTAATTATGAGAACCGTTACAACTCCATATTCAATAAGCTAGAAAAGCGCAGATCTAACTAATTGCTTTTCATAGCTTAAAAGCTGTATGTTTCAACTTATTAAACCAAATTCAGTTAAAAAGCTTCACCTATGAAAAAATAAAGACCTCGGCCTTCTTCGGTAAATGCTAAATCTAGACGGGTATAAATATCCTGATCAGGAAATATCAAGAATCGCAGACCAGCACCCCCTGAGGGAAGGAACTGCTTCCATTCAAAGGTATGATCATCTCCAAAGACTTGGCCTGCGGCTAGGAATACACTGGCGCCTATACGCTTAGAGAAAGAGAACGGAAGAATCCGGTATTCCACCTGTCCAGCAACGAAATGTTTGTCTCTATATCGACCGAGATAATAGCCTCGCATTAGACTTTCACCACCCATCAGTGAGAGCATATTGAATGGAGGATTACCCGAAGTAAACTGACCATAGATCTGGGTGGCTAAGACTGTATTTTTTTTACAGGCAGGTATAAACGGTTGTCCGTGATGTAATAGGTAAAATCGAATTCACTTCCGACAAAAGTGCTATAATTAATAAAGGCCCACTCACTGTACATTCCATCCCTTGGGTTCATAGCGTTGTGGAGGTTGTCATACAGCAAACCCAATCCTAACCCTAGGTTGTTGGAACCCATTTCACCGACTTCTGGCTTAGTAAAAGTCGGTGTTGTATTAATGTATTCAATCTTATTCAACCCCTGAAAATCTAATTCTATACCAAAGTATAATGATGGGAAAGTTTCTCGAAGGAAACGTTCCCTGAATAAGATGTAAGTGCCGTTAATTACACTCTGTACATTTGAGGAAGTCTCCCTTCCAATACCATAGTAAAACAGAGGGAAATTTTGATAACGCGCCCGACCATAGAAAAACCATTTGTTATTATCGGTGTAAATAGAATGATCTAACCACAAGCCGTACTGGTTCTCCAGGGTGATGAACGCGAATGATTTAATCTCACTCAATCGGTTGTTAAGATCCCGTTTTGCAGAATATACATATAAGCTAGAAGCACCAATTTCCCAACTAGTCTCAGGTGCATATGAAATGGTGGGATAGTTGATTAATTTTGGTTCTGTTGGGTCATTCATTTTACCAAATACGTTCTTAAAATAGCGTCTCAAAAAGTTACTAGATTCAACATCGCTCTGCGATATTGCTAAGCACGAGAAACCAATAGTAAGGATAAAAGACAAAACGACTCGTAATTGAACTTTTACGAGTACACCAATATTATCAGTCGTCATAACCTCAAATATCGGAAACTGTTACTTACTGAACACAAAATGTAAGCACAAGGGTAGGCACTGTAAAAAAACCTCGCCATCTATTAGATCGCGAGGTTTTTTGAACTCATAAATCAACCTTTAATATGGTGTATACAATCTACTCTATTTCAACATGAAAACCAGTTTCCATTGCATTGTCTAACATGTCATGAGCGTGCATATGGAAATGATATTCTCCTGGCGTAGCACCTGTTGGGATATCAATCGTCCAAGTGAATGACACCTCTGTACTACCTGCTCCGTCTCCCTCATCTTCTGCGATTTTAACTTCAGTATCTTCATTTTCTAAATGATATCCCCAGTGCTCAATTCCATCAGAATCTGACAAAGTTCCTTCAATTGTAATCGTTGAACCAGGTGCCCAAACTGGCTCACCACCTACCGCTAGGTCTAAACCAGTTACCATTGTAAGTTGATATTCTGGGATAAAATCATTTTCGATGTGGAGTGGAGTTACCACATCAGCTGCGATATTTCCTTCGGCATCAACCAATGAGATAACAATATCCCATACCCCTCTAACATCGTTTGGAATATCGGTAGAGATTCCAGATGTTGCACTTGTTCCAGATAGTTCATCAGAAAAATCATAATCCCAAGAACCAGAAAAAAGGACAAAACCCTCTTCCTCTTCGCCTTCATGAGCATGTCCTTCAGCAGAGTGGAGATCCCAGTTTGCAGTTCCTAATGCTTCATTATCACATACTGTCTGATTTAATGATAATGTTGACCCTGCCAATGCTTCCACTTCATCTACGATTGCAACATCACCATCAACTGAACAAAATGTTGGAGCATCAGAATCAGTTGTTCCACATGAATACATGAATATGCATGTAGCTAGTGCAAAAAATAAATTTAAATTTTTCATTTTAATTGTTTAATTGTTTAATTGTTTAATTGTTTTTTAGGTCCTTAGACCATGATAATAACCACCACCTGCCTTGAGTAACTAATCCCAATGCCCGGTAAGCACTTATATGATCAAGCCAACTTCTGTTTAAAATATTGTCTATCTTAAAATGGAAGGTGCCTTCTTTGTCACTATTTAATTTTAACTCACAACCCAAAAGCGATACCCCTTCTGTGAAGTCCTCATTTCTCGCAAGTATAAACGATGGAGCGATTGCTCGGTGACTAAATGTTAATGATAAGTTATCTCTTATTGAATATGAGTATGAAGTAAATAGATCAAGAGGAGGAGTAAAGGGTAAACCAAGACCAGTTTCCAAGGCCCATTGACCAAGGATAGAAGAGGTGGTTTTAAACAAGCTCTTTCCTCTTTGAAGATTCACGTCCATCTCAAAACCAGTTCGAAAAGCATCAGTTGCTTGAAATGCATAGATTTGTCCTCCATGAGCGATAGGAGCAAACGATGCAGTTGGTTTTAAATGAATGAATCCTTTGTGTAGAGAGGCAAATGAATTTACATGTAAACTCAAATGATTAGTAACATTTGAAAGTTCTATTGAAGATCGAATTTCGAAAGCAGTTTCAGGTTTGAGATCAGAATTTCCCTGCTCAAATCTAAAAGTCCCATGATGTATTCCATTTGCCGCTAGAGCGTAATTGCTTGGAGCTCTAGTATATGCTGTCGTTGTTAACCCCAAAAAGCATCGGTCACCACGAATCGTCTTGTCCCAACGTATTGCCCAGCTAGGCATAGTTGTATTTAGTTCATAAGCTCTTACGTCTTCACCAATAATTTCGTTATTGCTATTGTAAAGATTTTCAGTGTAAGCCTCATTTCCAATATTGATGAAATCAAATCGCGCGCCCAAAGTGCTTTTTAAAAATTTATACTCAAAAAGTGTTGACAGTCTTGTTCTGTAATGATTTGGAAGTAAAAATTCCCATCCATCGGTTGAA
>PBNL01000027.1 GCA_002723115.1 Methanobacteriota archaeon
AGAATATTGTTGAATGAGTTGAAATCCGTACTATATTTGCACCCCTATTAAAAGAGGACTATAGATGGCAAATCACAAATCTGCAC
This sequence comes from Methanobacteriota archaeon, assembly GCA_002723115.1. GTDB lineage: Bacteria > Bacteroidota > Bacteroidia > Flavobacteriales_D > Sanyastnellaceae > UBA974. The sequence continues at coordinate 87 of PBNL01000027.1, forward strand.
AAAAGCGCGTACGTTCTGACGAAAAGAAGCGCGATCGCAACCGTTACCAGCACAAGACTGCTCGTAATGCAGTTCGTAATTTACGTGCGTCTTCTGACGCTAAAGAAGCAACAGAGATGCTTCCAAAAGTGAGCTCAATGTTAGATAAGCTTGCTAAGAAGAACGTAATTCACAAGAATAAAGCTGCCAACCTTAAATCAAGCCTAGCCGCTCATGTATCGAAGCTCGGTTAATTAAAGGATGAAAAGATATTTGAACCCTCAGCAATTTTGCTGGGGGTTTTTTTATTTAAATACTATAAGATGAGGCCTAGAAAAAGGATGATGATGAAGGAGTGTCTTCATTGAATGATACAGAATTATTAGCTGTATTAATTGGGAGTGGTCAAAAGGGTAGGTCTGCTGAGACTCTAGCAGGTGAATTACTAGCCATGACGGATAACGATTTACAAACATTAGGCAAATTGACGCCTGAAGGTTATGCTCAAATCCACGGTATTGGAAAGGCGAGAGCTACAATTATTTCAGCTGCAATGGAACTGGGTCGCAGGAGAGCAGCTTTGAGACGAGTAATGAAGAATAGGATAAGCTCTTCGAGGGATGTGTACAATAGATATGTTCACCGGTTGAGCGATTTGGGCCATGAGGAGTTTCGCGTTTTGCTTTAAAAAAAGATCAAACGAGGTGCTGGCAGAATTGAGAATATCTAAGGGAGGTCTTACGGGCACAGTTGCTGATCCTAAAATAATATTCAGCATAGCATTAGCGTTAGGTGCAGCAGCACTAGTGCTGCTGCACAATCATCCATCTGGAAACCCCAAACCAAGTCAAAGCGATATTAACCTAACAAAGAATTTAGTTGAGGCAGGCAAATTCCTAGATTTACCTGTCCTAGACCACATAATAATTGCTGGAAAATCATTCAGCTCTTTCACGGATTCGGGGTTAATTTGAGCCCCCCTTAGAAATGCCCAAGCTCCTCACCATATTAGGCGCTAGACCACAGTTTATCAAAGCTGCAGCTTTGACTAGAGCTATTGCAAAAAAACCAAATTGGTCGCAGGATATTCTACACACTGGCCAACACTACGACGCTAGCCTATCTAAAGTTTTTTTCGACACTCTTGACCTTCCAGAACCAAGGTGGCAATTCACTTTGTCGAATTCCACCCGTCCTGAGCGCATGGAGGAAATGCGCCTGGGAATTCAAAAGTGCATAGCAGAATCTAAACCTGATGCGATACTCGTTTATGGAGATACAGATTCAACTCTAGCTGGTGCGCAGGTAGCAAATGCTAATGGAATTAAACTGATACATGTTGAAGCTGGATTGAGGTCATTCGATCTCGATATGCCTGAGGAATTGAATAGGATAGAAACGGATAAACTTGCTGATATTCTTGTTGCACCGACTCATACAGCCATTGCTAATCTTGAGAATGAAGGGATTTATGGTGCGTTTCTTACAGGGGACATCATGCACGATAATGCCCTGCATTTTTCTAGTGCTGGCAATTCAAAAGATTTAGATCAAATCCTCCTAACAATGCACCGACCTTCAAATGTCGATGATGTGGTGCGTATTAAGGCTTGGCTTGAAGCTATCGGATCTTGGGCGAGCTCTAAGGGCTTGAAGGTGGTATTTCCGATTCATCCAAGAACTAGGAAGGGGGTTGTAGAGATTTGGGGTGATGGCTGGGTGTCAGAAATGCAATCAAAGGGAATAGAAGTCATAGATCCAGTCGGGTATGTTGAACTCCTTGCTTTGATTTCATCTTCTATGATGGTAGTAACCGATTCAGGTGGAATCCAAAAGGAATCCTACTCTTGTTCTAAACCATCTGTAGTCATCAGGAATAACACTGAATGGGTTGAACTTCTTGAAAATGGATGTGCTGCTCTATGTCCTGAGCCTTCAGACTTTGAGGTTGTTGCTGAAAAGCAATTATCTGTGGAAGTTGATACTTCAGACGAATTATACGGGAATGGAAATGCTGCTGAGTGTATTTTGGATATGCTAAGTGAGAGATTAGACGCACAAACTGTGATTCTAACTCACCCGAACCCTACATATAGGATGAGGTACGGAGCCCAAATCATATTCAACACATGCCTAGGAGTTGAGCACAAATGGGAAAATGCTGGTGAAGCACATGAGGTGGTTATTTCATTTGGCGAAAAATCACTTACTGCTCCCATTCATACAATAAGCCAATCCCAAGACGACCAAGCTGTATCTTCAGGAGTTCGTTTCCCATGCGAGGTACTTGGTGCTACTGACTTGAATTTTGATCCATTCGCCTCAGCTGTTTATCTAGCCGCACAATGGGAGGATGTATTCAACCCTGGGGTCGAAAGAGATTCTCATAACAGATCTATTGGTCACGAATGCAGCAAGCCCAAGTTGGAACTGATGGCTCGTGATTTAGCTGAGAAACTGGGCATTACTCCTAAAACGTCTTACTCATACCAGCCAACTATTGATGTAGATGTAGCCTTTGCGTTTAAAGGGAGATCAGCTTTTGTGAATTTGATGGCCTCTTTGAGGGATTTGGTTACGTTTAGATGGGGAAATCTAGGCGAAAGGATTAAAACTCTAAAGGGAGGCCACGACCCGTATGATACTTACGATTGGATAGACGAAGTGCATTCTGGACTAGGTACTAGGGCGTTTTTCTTGAGAGCTGGTAAGGGTAAATACGACGTTGGATTGAATTCTTCTGTTGTTGATGAAGTCATGAAATCTAAGCCTGACTGGAATTCTTGCTGGCACCCGTCATACAAGGCGATGATGTCATTGTACCATGGAGATGGAGTAGAGTTTAAAGAGGAAATGAGTGAGTTTCCGTTGTGCGGTACCGAGGTGAGGGCCCATTATTTGAGGAGCGATGCTAGGGTTTGGGCGAAACTGGTTGAGATGGGCGTTACAGATGATTATTCACTTGGATATGCAAACTACCCAGGATTTAGATCGGGGTTGTGCAGGCCATATCCGGCTTTTGATTTGAAACAGGATAAGGTTTTGCCTTTGACTATTCACCCTGTTACTGTAATGGATTCTAGCATGAAGTCGTACATGGGATTAAGTCCTAAAGAAGGAGTTGATCAAGTGAGGAAACTCAATGAAGAAGTAAGGGCTGTTGAAGGCCAAATGATCACTCTATTCCACAATACTTCAGTTTCAGATTTTAGAGAATGGAAGGGGTGGAAGGAAGCGTATGAGGAAATAGTTGAACTTTGCTCCTAATGAATATAATCTTGGACATACTCTTTTGGTGTTTCATGTCAATCGTGAAGTTTGTTGTGACGCCATCTATTATGATAGGTACGGGGTATAGTGTGCTGTTTACCATTGTAGTTTCTATTGTTGGGTCTTTGATTGGAGTTCATCTTTTCTTCAATTTTGGGAAGATGATTTTCAGTTGGTGGGATAATAAAAAGGGAGGAAAAAAGGCCAAAGCCTTTACGCCGGGCAAGCGCAGAATGGTTGAGTTTAAAAACAGGTACGGGCTTCATGGCTTGCTGGTTTTGTCTGGGATAATTTCGGTTCCAATTTCGGCTGTGCTGGCGGCAAAGTATTTTAACAATAGCAAAAGCACACCTTGGATTTTGTGTGTGGCTTTTGCAATTTGGGCTGTGGGATTAACCCTATTGAGTCATTATTTAAAAACTGGGTCGCTGATATGAAGGTTTTGTTTTGGGATTTAGATCATACGCTTTGGGATTTTCAGACGAATTCCAGAGAAGCACTTGCAGAGGGTTATAAGGAATTCAATCTTGCGTCCTATGGAGTAGGAGATGTTGATGAGTATATAGAATCATACGAGAAGGCTAATACATGGTGTTGGAAGGAATACAGAGAGGGAAGGATGGAAAAGACGGAGTTGAGGGGGAGGAGATTCAAGATGGCAATGGAGCCTTGGGGGCTTTCAGATGACTTTGATTTGGGTGAGAAGTTGGGCCAACATTACATAGAAACTTCTCCATACAAAACGAACCTTTTTGAGGGCTCGATAGAGGTTTTAACGGAGCTTCAGAATAGGGGGCACAGGATGGTGATACTGACAAATGGTTTTGACGAGGTTCAGTATATAAAGGTTGAAAAATCAGGGCTTTCAGGGTTTTTTGAGTTTGTGATCACGAGCGATTCGATGGGGTATAAGAAGCCGCATCCCAAGGCCTTTGGTTTGGCCTTAGAAAAAGCAGGAGTGGAGGCCCAGGATGTGGTGATGATAGGGGATAATTTGGAGGCGGATATACTCGGGGCTAAAGCTGTGGGAATAGGCCAAATTTTCTTCAACCCCCACAATGTTCCCCATGGAGAAGAGGTCGATTATGAGGTGGAAAAACTTAGCGAAATATTAGACATAGCATTACATTAGCGTCATGGCAGAAAACGATAAAAAACCCAAGCTCAACATCGAGCTTCCAGAAGAAGTAGCAGCAGGAACGTATTCGAATCTTGCTGTGATCACTCATAGTCCTACAGAATTCGTTACGGATTTTATTCAGATCATGCCAGGTGTGCCAAAAGCAAAGGTTAGATCACGAGTAATTATGACTCCGCAACACGCGAAGAGATTAATGAAGGCTCTGATTGAAAACGTTAAGCGTTACGAGAGCCAGCACGGGACTATTTCTGAAGTAAGTGGGCCTGAGGCTGCTATGCCAATGAATTTTGGCGGTCCCCAAGGCGAGGCTTAATTGCTGTAGCTTCTGTTTCCGTTTACAATTCCGTAAACCCTTCCTTTCAATTCATCCATGGTCTTCCATGGGTTATTTACTCCTGCACTAACACCAGGGCAGATGTGTTGAGCCTTGGGGTTGAATAGAGTTAGTTTGGCTTCGACACCTTCAACGATGTGCACTTCAGGTATATTGAAAACCCTTCTATTTGCGTTTGAGATTGAGTCGATAACCCTTGTGATGTCAGCCTTTTCGCAAGCTGAGAGTATAACTGGGAAAACGCTAGATATTCCCGACATGCCGTTGGGGCTTAGGACGAATTCTACGTCGTTTGTCTCAGGATTTTCTGGTCTATGATCGGAACGAATACTATCAATAATTCCTTCAGCAAGAGCCGCTCGTAGGGCTTTACGATCTGATTTGGCCCTTAGTGGTGGATCTACTCTGTATGTCCCATCAAAGCATGCGATTTCCTCATCGGTAAACGTAAGGTGATGAGGTGTGGTAGAAGCTGTTACTGCCAGTCCCTTCTTTTTTGCTTCTTTGATGAGCTTTACGCTATCAGCAGAACTGATTACTGGAATGTGAAGTCTTCCACCAGTATATTCTAGAATATTAAGATCTCGTTTTAGTCTCATGGTTTCAGCTTCTGTTGGACTTCCTTTTAAGCCCAAAGCCGTGCTCATAGCTCCCTCATGCATTGTCGCTCCAGGATTTATATCCTTCTCCATAGGTTGGATAACCAAAACATCACCAGAGGGTCTTAAGTACTCGAGTGCCATTTGTATTAGGCCTGCTCTTTCTAATGGACCGTCGTCGCTGAAACCAATAGCTCCTGCTTCGGCCATATCTAACATTTCAGCTAATTGAGTGCCTTTTCTGTGTTCAGATATACAACCGAGTGGATGGGCATCTGTTACAGCTCCGCCTTCAAGGCTTCTGTTTTTTAAATAAGCTACAGAAGCCTTGTTGTCAATTGGAGGATTGGTTGATGGTAGAATTGCAACGTCAGTAAAACCACCAGCTGCTGCTGCATCTAGTCCTCTTAGCAAACCCTCCTTAATTTCATCTCCTGGATCGCGGAAGTGTGCACCGCCGTCCATCCACCCTGGAGAGACACATAGGTTTTCTTCCTCCCAGATCTTTGATTTTTTGGGTTTTAAATCCTTACCAATTTCAGTAATGATACCATTTTCGATTCTGATACTTACTTTTTTGCCGTTGAATGATCCGCCAAGATCGATCACTCTTGCGTCTTTGATTAGGATGTTGCTTTCCATCTTTTTTGTAGGAGAGTTTCGCCAGTTAAGGCTAGTAATACGACGAGCACAAGGTACCACCAAAGGTGCTTACCCGATTCAATATTGTTGATGATAGTTGCTAGATTGGTTTGGCTTACTTCAAGAACTGAAGCCTTATTCCAACCACTCTTTTCCAATTCATTTCTATAGGAAGGTACATCCCAAGATTCAGGGTCAGATTCTATCCTGTTAGCGTTTACACCTAAAGTTGCAACATTCTCTCCATCAGCTAAAACAGTGTAATTCCCAGGTTCAGTAAGTGCTGGACCCAACATCAATCTTGTAGATCCACCTATTTTTCTTACCTCTGGAATAATGGAAATTGAACTATCAGAATTTATTACCCTAATCTCAGATTCCTGATCCAAATCATCTCGCATACTAATTGCATTTCCTCCTCCAAGTGTAATTGCAAGTAACTCAGATTGCCTTGCAGTTTCAGCCATTCTTAATACAATAGGAACAAATAATGCGTGAGAAGTCAAATTCCCCAATTCCTCATCTAAAGGCATCCCCAGCAGAAATGCCGAACCACTTCCAACCCTACTCTTGGCAAGGAAATTCTCGCCATTCCAATTACTGCCAAGCCTTTGTACCTCCGGATGGGGGCGATACTTCAGTGCAAGTTTGGATTTCGGCAGATCCATCTTAGCAGGAGTACTCGAAAAGACACCATCAAAGTGTGGGTGCTCTACGTTAAGAGATGAAATCGAAGTGGGTTCTCTTGTGCTATCCCAAGAGAAGTCATCACCGAACCCCAAACCATTAACGAGCAACTCAGCTCTTGTATTGAAGTCAACAGTGTCAGGAATCACTAATACTGCCCCACCATTTTCTGCGAATTTTTTAAGACTATTGGAGTAGCCGTTAGAAGGACTAGAAAGACCATTTGAAATAACTAAGTCGTAATCCTGAAGCTGAACTTCATCAGGTAAGGTCTTTACACTTTCAATTTCTAATGCATCACTATTAGACTTGCAAACACTCACAACTCTTGCAGATTCTTGTGAATTTGGATCCTGCGAAATTTGAAGAACTCTAATTTTATCTACGACTTCAAAACCCAAGAAGTAATTGTTGTCAAAACTGATGGGTGAGTCGTCTATTGAAATTTCTGCGTGATAATCTCCTGGGTTTTCGAAGCTAAACTTCATTACAGTATCCGTTTCAAGCCCTGGCCTAACATTATAAGTTCCTACAGCTTTTCTAACTCCATTCACATCCAGCCTCATATTCAAACCCTCAACTTCAGAAACTGCGTTATGTCTCATTCTCACATTTAATTGTGCTAGTTTGCCAGTAGTTGCAATAGGAGAACTGAACCAAGCAGAGTCAATCCAAATATTGGGTCTAACATTGGCAAAAGAAGGAATGAAGTGAACAGCTAATCCAGTGTCAGGCACAAAGTCACTGCCTAAATCATGCGTGCTCCTCTGCAAATCAGATAGGTAGTAGAGAATTTTATTCATTCCAGCTGTTTTCTCAACATGGTCTGAAGCTCTGCTAACTACTGCCTCCACATTCCTAGCAACAGTTGATTCCTTAATTCCGGCAATTTTTTCAAGACATTCTTCTTTAGTAACAAACCTTGAATCTGAACCATTAAAGTCGTTTGTAATGATGTGATAGCGATCAGTTTCAGAGTACTGTTCGGCTATTTCTAATGCATTTGCTTTAGCTGTTTGAAGTAGATCCCCATTTTCACCAATAGCCTGCATAGATGGGCTGTTGTCTATATAAATACCTACAACATTTCTTGATTGTATGCTACTATCAGATTCGTCAAAGGGTATGAATGGATCTGCAAAGGCAAGGATTAATGCTCCTATGGCTATTAATCTAGTGAGCAGGATTAAAATATTTTTGAGTCTTTGGTGTGATTTGGCCTCTTTGTTTACCTCTTCAAGGAAGCTAACATTGGAGAATTTTACCTCTTTATACCTCCTTAGTTGTAAAAGATGGATTAATACGGGAATTATTAACGCCGTTAAGGCCCAAAGCATATCAGGTTTTCCCCACTCCATTTCGGTTGCAAAGTTAATTCTTTCCGACCTTTATAGCATGAATATTTCAAAGTTGAGCAAAACTGAGTTGCAGGAGTTCTTAGAGGAAAAGGTTTTGCAATTTGAAACACCTGATTTCATCCCTCTTGATCCCATCTCTATTCCCCATATGTTTACAGACAAAAGAGATGTGGAGATAGCTGGTTTTCTTGCAGCAACAATTGCATGGGGAAAGAGATCGATGATACTCAAAAATGCCCATTCTCTGATGGAGCGAATGGACCATGCACCCTATGATTTCATCATGAATTTTGAAGAAAGCGATACTGCATCTTTCAATGGTTTCGTTCACCGCACTTTCCAGCCTGAGGACGTAGTGTGTTTTATTCAAGCACTGCAACGTCTCATTAAAAAACACGGATCTATTGAATCCATTATTTCTTCTCATTGGATAGAATCAGGTAGACCAAACACTCTCAAAGACTCACTCTCAAACTTCCATACTCAATTCTTTGACCAACCCCACGCTCCACGCTCTAGAAAACACGTTGCCAATCCTGCGAAAGGCTCTGCAGCCAAAAGACTCAACATGTACCTCCGATGGATGGTGCGTTCATCTGATAGGGGAGTAGACCTCGGAATTTGGAAGGAAATTCCCTCAAGCGTTCTCAGCATTCCTCTCGACATCCACACCTCTAACGTCGGCCGCCAGCTAGGACTCCTAGCGCGCAAGCAAAACGATTGGAAGGCAGTCGCAGAATACGACTCAAACCTCAGAGCCATGGACCCATCTGACCCCGTTAAATACGATTTCGCACTGTTCAGCCTGGGTACTATTGAAGGGTTTTAGCCTATCAATCCCAAACGATTCTCCACACAATCCCTCACCCGGTTCACCAACTGATCCGGCCCATATGTCCTCCAACCAAATTCGCTCAGCTCACCACCCATCACGAAATAGCTGTCCAAATCTATCGTCGACATATCCTCCAGCACGTGCTGATTAAAGTTCAGCAGAGCTATCCATCCATCCCTATCGGTCACCTCCTCAAACCACTCCTCGTAATACGAATCATCACTGTGGTGGAAATTCAACACATTCTCCCCAATCAGTATGAACTTACAAATCCCCTCGTTCTGCAAACAATCCACAATATCCCTCTTGAGCCTCATCACATCATTGTGTAGGCAATCGTTCCACTCACCCAGCAATTCGATTATCGCGCTCTCTTCCTCGTAATCGACCCAAAGTATCTTGATGAACAACGTCTGCGACCCAATTCCATCCCACTGTGGATGAATGTAGTGGTCGTAAATCTTCATATGGTAGCTCATTTCGTTGTACACCCTTTCAAAAAATGGACTACGAGGGTCTTCGCTAGCTACATAGTGATTTCGCCAGGCGTAATATGGCTCAATTGTGTGCATTCCTGTGTGCGTCTACAGCGTTCCTAACGCTACCGTGTTTTAGTAGCAAGGCTTTGGCTTCCTCCTCGGAAACTCCAGTCACTTCGGCAACCATCCTGGTTCCTCTTTCGACGAGCTTTTTGTTTGATAGCTGCATGTCTACCATTCTGTTTCCCTTGACGTGCCCCAGCTGAATCATAGCGATAGTTGTAATCATGTTCAGCACAAGCTTTGTAGCTGTTCCGGCTTTAAGTCTGGTAGATCCAGTCACAAATTCGGGACCTGTTATTGCCTCAATTGGGTGGTCACTATTAGCTGCAACAGCAGTTCCGGGATTGCAGGTGATGCAACCGGTCAAAATACCTTTGTTGCGTGCTTCCTTTAATGCTCCAACGACGTAAGGTGTTCTTCCGCTAGCTGCTATTCCAACAACTGTGTCGTGTTCTCCTATGTTTTGGCTTACTAAATCATCCCAACCCTGAGTGTGGCTATCCTCGGCTCCCTCAACGGCTTTGCGAATAGCACTATCGCCCCCTGCGATCAGCCCTACAACTCTACTGTGCTCAACCCCAAACGTCGGAGGACACTCACTCGCGTCCACAACACCCAATCTTCCACTAGTGCCCGCACCAACATAAAAAAGTCTTCCACCATTTGACATCCTTGGAACTAGAGTGTTGATGAAGGCTTCGATTTGAGGTTTGCAATTGCTGACGGCGTCTAGAGCCTCTTGGTCCACGCTGTTCATGGCGCTGACGAGTTCTCCCACACTCATTTGGTGTAGCCCGTCGTGATGACCGCTTTGCTCTGTTGGTGGTAGTTTACTCATTACAATCCGTGTTCAAGCCAAATTTCAAGCGAGCGCTCTGCTTGCATACGCAACATATCTGCTCCGTTCATGGCACTCGCTCCCTGAGATTTAGCTCTTTTCATAAAAGTCGTTTCTTCTGGATGATAGACCAAATCCACAGCCAAGTGATTTGGCCCAACTCCATCCCAAGGAATATCGACACACCCTTCAACATCAGGCGAAGTGCCTAGCGGTGTACAGTTCACAATCAATAGATAGTGTCCCATTGCTTCTGGGGTTAATTCTGAATATCCAACTTGATCTCCTTCAGGATTTCTGCTCACCACAACCGTTTTAATTCCAAGTTTCTTCAGAGAATATACAACAGCTTTAGATGCGCCACCAGTGCCACAAATTATTGCTCTTTCGAGCCTTCCCTTGATAAATGGTTTAAGAGATCGGCTAAATCCCCAGGCATCTGTGTTGTACCCCTTCCATCCATTTTCAGTTTTCACAATGGTATTGACGGCTCCTATTTCACTAGCTATATCATCGAGACAGCAAAGATGTTTGATGATGGATTCCTTGTGAGGAATTGTGACATTCAATCCAACTAAAGCCTGCTTGCTTGCAACGAAATCACGGAAATATTCAACTGACTCAAGATCGTATGCGTCGTAAGTGACATCGGAGCGGTTGATGCTTGCGAGTTTGGTCTTAAAAAAATCAGGGGATTTACTGTGACCTACGGGATGTCCAATTAACCCAAGCTTTTTCATCTATTTGAAAGCTTGTCAAGGGCTGTAACAACAATAGCGCCTACAATGGCCCATATTGCAACTATTGCAACTTCATAGAAATCACCAGTTGGCAAAACTTTAGCGGTGATCCATTCAATCCTTCCGTCGGAATGAGTGTATAATTCTGTTACATTTTCTCTCCATGGCCACAGCACATGTAGCGCACCAATCATAAACCCTAATAGTAAGCTAAGTGTCAGGTCTCGGTGATTTTCCAACACCTTTTTAAGTACTCTGCTGAATGCTAGTAATCCTCCAATAACTCCAAATAGGAACGCAATGATTATTACAAAGTCAAACCCAGCTAATGCTGCAATTACCGGTGAATAAGCACCAAGGATTAAAAGGATAAAACTGCCGCTAATACCTGGGAGTAGCATGGCAGATATAGCAATAGCTCCACTCAATGCAATGAAAAGAGGAGAGTTGGTTTGGACCGAAGGAGGAAGACTAGTAATCACAAGTGCTAGTACAATCCCGATAGAACACCATGTGTAGTTTCTAAACGACTTATTAGAGATTGATCTGAATATGATAGGAGTCGATGCAATAACTAACCCAACAAAAAAGCTTCTTAATTCTTCAGGATTTTCTACCTGAAAGTGATGTATTGTGTTTGAAAGCACTAATACTGCCAATGCAATACCTGATACTAAAGCAACTAAAAACCCCAAATTATACTTTCGCCATGTCTCAACTACGCCAATCTTAAAAAGGTCTTTAATTGTTCTAGGTCCGAGTGCTGCAATAGTTTCGATTAGCTCATTGTAAATGCCTGTAATGAATGCGATAGTTCCACCACTTACTCCGGGAACAAGATCAGCGGATCCCATAGCAAATCCCTTTGCTATAAGGCTCAACCACTGTTGGCGCGACCTCATGCTACTTCAACGTTTGGGTCAACTTGTTCAGCCCAAGCAGTAATTCCCCCCTCTAAGTTGTGGATGTTTGTAAAACCTAGTTGAGTTTCTAGGTGGTGAGCAACAGCAGCAGATCTTGCGCCTGATCGACAGTGAATTACTACGTTGCAGTCCTTTCTGATTTGGTCTAGACTTGTTGAAAGGAGGTTCATCACAATGTGGTCAGATCCATCGATCAATCCAACTTCTCTTTCCCATGGTTCTCTCACGTCAATAAGTTGAAACTCAACAGAATTGTCCATCCAATTCTTTAAATCCTTGGGTGAAATATTATTCATCGTCATTATCTGGTTCCTGTCTTAATCCTTCAGACATACTCTCAGGAAGATATTCAAAAAATGTATCTCCCCTCAATCCTAATCTTAATGCTTCAAGTGGAATAACATCCCAAGGGCCAATATTTCCAAGGTTTACATTTGCTCCAAATTGTTGGATAAACCAAACCTGTTGTGGCTTCTTTGGTGCTTCCCATAAAATATCGTCGAGGTCAACCTTTGCTAAGATTTTACGGATAAGGGCGGTGTGAGCTGAACCGTTTGGCCTATAAATTCCAACGTTTCCACTTTCTCTAGCTTCTGCAATTACTTTCCAACTTCCAGCCTCCAATTCCTTACTCATCATACTAGTCCATTTTGAAGGGCTTATTAAAATACCTGCTTCCTTTGAGCCAACCTCGCTTAAAACCTTGTAGCTCTTGCTCAACTTGTGAATGATTTCACATTTTTCATCCTCTTCAATTACCATTGAACCATCGCTCACCTCTATGCAGCTTAAGCCCAAATCATCGATATACCTCAAATAATCGTCTAGAGATCTCCTGATGAAAAACGCTTCAAATAAAGTACCACCACAGTACACGTCAATTCCAGCATCCTGGTAAAGCTTCACCTTTTCTTTAATTCCAGATGTGATCAAAGAAGTTCCAAAACCAAATTTCAACAAATCCACTCTGTGAGCGTCCGAAGAAATAAGATCCTCAGCCTGCCTAAGGCTAAGTCCCTTGTCCATGACCATGGTAAGTCCTGAATTTCTAGGTTTAGTTGTTCTTTCTGGAACGTGAGATAAAGATGTGTTCATCAATTTATGATTTCAAGCGAGAATAAATTTCAGCGATTCTAGGGTCTTCTAAAATTTCAGGAAATGAATCTAATATTCTCGATGAATTGTCAAAAGTGTGTATTAGCAATTGCTCAAATAGATCAATTGCCTGATTTTCTTTTCCAATCTTGTATAGACTGAAAACTTGTTGGTAGAGCAAGTGTGTAGGATTTGCAACAATTGCTAGGCCTTGTTCTAAAGCCTCTAGTGCAGCTTCATGTGCATCTATTCTTTGAAGATTGTCGATGCGACCTTCCCATGCATCTTCATTTTTAGGGTCTCTTTCAAGAATAATTGTGAAGTGCTCTTCAGCAGATTGAGGTTGCCCAACTTTTATAAAAGAAGTAGCAAGTAAAAGCCTGTAGTCAATGTTATATCCATCTAAGGTTACAGCATGTTCAAAATATTGAACGGCCACCTCAGGCAAGTCCTGCAAGTCTGAAAGAACACCAAGCCCTATGAATGCATCGGTGTATTCAGAGTCGAGTTCTAAACTTTGTTTGTAATAATCCTCAGCCTGATCGAATTCACCCAATCTCTCCATGCATTCTCCCATGTTGCAGAGGATGTATGAATTTTTTGATTCGATTGTTAAAACATCTTTATAAGCTTCAAATGCTTCGGCAAAATGTTCCCCTGAAGATAGAGCTTCTGCTTTTTGATGATATGCTCTTAGGTAGTCTTTGTCTATGGCAATGCAGAAATCATATGCTGTTACTGCATCTTTGATTTTGCCTACTCTGTGGTACATATTGCCGAGGTTGTACCAAGCAGATTTGCTATAAGGATTTTCGTCGATGTAATCCGTGAAGAATTCAATTCCTTCTTTCATCGACTCTGCTTTATCAAAGCAAAATGCCAATTCAAAAAGAGCAGCATCGTTCCCTGGGTTAGCATATAGAGCATCCTTAAGAACTGAAATAGCCTTGCGCCATTCACCCAAGTTTTGGTGTTCAACGGCTATGTCAATATTTATGTCAGAATGAATGTCCTTGTCTGCATTTTCTAAAGCCTTTCTGAAATGCCTAATAGCAAACCTGTGTTCTTTAATCTGGCTGTAGATACTAGCTAATGTTAGATGGATTTCTTCGTTGTTAGGTTCAAATGCTAATAACGTCTTTAGAAGTGGGATGGCTTTAATCTGCTTGCCCATACTCGCTAGAATTTGAGCTTCTCTGAGTTGCAGCATTAAATTTTCAGGAAAAAGTGTACTAGCGTATTGAAGTACTTTTTTTGCGTTTTCCGCAAGGCCAAAACTCAAATAATGACCTATGATTGCTTCGAATTCTTCAAGGTCAAAATACTGCTGATCATCCTCCTCAACCATGCGTTCAAAACGCTTGACTAAGTTGTCGATTTCGCTTTCGCCTTGATATTGTCTGCCGTCTTCGTTCATCCCTACCAAATCTAACGTTCAAAGGTCGAAAATAATTACCAAAACACCACGGGTTTTTAACATATATAGAGGAAAACTAATGTTAGAGTATTATAGCTCCTCTGCTTTACTTTGTAATAATGTTGATTAAGTCAATTTCTGGAATTCGAGGCACCATTGGAGGCAACCCAGGTGATGCATTAACTCCACCCGATGTGGTGAAGTTTGCAACTGGTTATGCACTATGGGTGAAAGAGGATAGTGGGGCTGAAAGGCCAGTGGTTGCTATAGGTAGAGATGCTAGGATGTCTGGTTCAATGGTCAGTTTACTTGTTTCTTCTACACTTAATAGTTTAGGAGTAGATGTGGTTGATTTGGGTCTCAGTACAACCCCAACAGTTGAGCTTGCTGTTCCAGAATTAGGCGCACATGGAGGCATCATTTTGACTGCATCACATAATCCCAAAAATTGGAACGCCCTTAAGCTGTTGAATTCTTCAGGTGAATTTCTGTCAAAAGCTGCCGGCGAAAGAGTGCTTGCGCTTTCAGAATCATCAACAGAATTTTCTACGGTTGATGAATTAGGCAAAACCAAATGTGATGATTCATGGATCAAATGGCATGTAGACCACGTTTTAGACCTAGATCTTGTCAGCCCAGATGCTATTCGTAAAGCAGGACTTAAAATCGCTGTTGATGGAGTGAATTCTTCAGGCGGGATAGCTATACCGTTATTACTTGAAGCTCTTGGCGTCGAGGTTGTTCAAGTTCACTGCGATCCAACAGGTGATTTTGCCCACAATCCTGAACCGCTACCTGATCACCTTGTAGATCTTAGTGATGCTGTTGTGACAAATGGTTGCCATTTGGGAATTAGCGTAGATCCAGATGTTGATAGACTTTGCTTTGTAAGTGAGGACGGTTCTTTCTTCGGTGAGGAATACACATTAGTAGCTATTGCTGATTATGTTTTGTCTAAAACTCCAGGAAATACAGTTAGCAACATGAGCTCGACTAGAGCTTTAAGTATTATAACAGAAAAGCACGGATGCAGTTACACAGCTTCAGCAGTGGGTGAGGTGAATGTAGTAGAAGCAATACGAGCAACGAATGCGATAATTGGAGGAGAGGGAAACGGTGGAGTTATTTATCCTACATCTCATGCTGGGAGAGATGCTCTTGTAGGAGTAGGTTTATTCCTTTCTCACCTTGTTGAACAGGGCTTGAGTTGTAGTGAATTGAGATTGACCTATCCAGATCTTGTAATTTGTAAGGATAAAATAGAATTGCCTGATTCAGGTGTTGACAAAGCTTTGGAGCAATTGGTTGTTAATCATCCTGAAGCCCAAATCAATACTGCTGACGGAGTGAAATTTGATTTAGACGAGGGTTGGGTGCACCTTAGAAGGAGCAATACCGAACCTATTATTAGAGTATATGCTGAAGCTCCAAACAGCGATGCAGCTAATGCATTAGCAGGGAGGTTCAAATCTGAATTACTAAGTCTACTGTGAAACAGATTTATTTAGATAATGCGGCAACTACGCCGCTTGCACCAGAGGTTGCAGATGCAATGGTTCCAGTACTTAAGGATGTATATGGAAATCCCTCTTCATCACATGCTATAGGAAGAAAAGCAAAAGCGTTAATTGAAACTGCTCGTAGGGATATTGCTCGACAATTAGGTTGTGAACCTAAGAGGATAATTTTCACTTCAGGAGGAACTGAGGCTGATAATCTTGCACTTAGAACTGCAGTTAAGGACCTTGATTGTCGTAGGATAATTACATCCCCTGCTGAGCACAGTGCAGTAATTGCTAGTGCTGAGAAAATGTCTACTCTTTTTGGGGTAGAATTAGTTCACGTAAAGCATTTGCCTGATGGGACAATAGACCTTGAACATCTTAAAGAACTACTGTCTGAAGGTCCTAAGACCCTTGTTAGTTTAATGCACGCTAATAATGAGATTGGTGTTATTCAACCTTTGGATAAGATCAGTGCATTATGCCTGGAATTCGATGCGGTTTTCCACAGTGACACAGTCCAAACCATGGGGCATTATCCTTTCAGTCTTGATTCTCTCCAAATAGATTACCTGACTTGTTCTGCTCATAAATTCCATGGACCTAAGGGTACAGGATTCTTATACGCACACCCAAAGAATAAAATAAGATCCCAAATTGTAGGAGGAGGCCAGGAGAGAGGACTGAGATCAGGAACTGAAAACCTTCATGGAATTGTTGGGTTGCAAGCCGCAATTAATCTTGCATACGATAATATTCAGGCTCATGAAAAGCACGTAAGATCTATTAAAGCTCGAATGGTAGAAGGGTTAACATCTAGAATTCCTGGTGTGAGCTTTAATGGGGATTCAGATTGCGTAAGTAGACTATATACTGTGTTAAATGTGAAATTCCCCCCACATCCAAATAGTGGCATGGCTCTTTTCTTACTAGATCTTGAAGGTGTGGCTTGTTCAGGAGGAAGCGCTTGTTCTTCAGGAGCTACTAAGGGTTCACACGTACTTAATTCATTAGGTTTTCACGACCCCAACCGTGCTAGCCTTAGATTTTCATTCTCTCATTACACGACTGAAGAAGAAATAGACTTTGCTTTAGATGCTATTGAAAAGGTGTTTGCACCTGTAGAATGAGATGCCCATAAACAAAATCTTCTCTAGGTTCATTCGATTGAGGATGAAGGAGATAAATTTAAATTTCTCTAATCCCATTTCGACCCAGTCAGAAGTTTTTAATGAGTTGTTTTATCAGTTGTGTGAGACTCAGTTTGGACTTGAGCATGGAATAAGCTACTTCAATGACCAAAGTCCTGAGGATCAGTTTTCTAAAATTCCAATTAGAACTTATGATGAATTTAAACCATGGATTGAGAAGGCTCGAGGGGGAGAATTAAGTGTGGTTTGGCCTGGTAAAACCTATTGGTTTGCAAAAAGCTCAGGAACTACATCAGATAGAAGTAAGCACCTTCCAGTCACTGAGACTTCGCTTAAAACTGGACATTATAAAGGAGGGCGTGATCTGCTTTCTATTTTCTGCGATCAAGTTCCTCATGCACCACTTTACAGTGGTAAACACTTGATTATAGGAGGATCAAGCGCGTTACACGATGATGGAAAAGGAGCCTATACTGGAGATCTTTCTGCAATCATTGTAAGAAATCTACCGCCTTGGGTTGAAATGCGACGAACTCCATCAAGGGACATCACCTTACTTGAGGATTGGAATAAAAAGGTGAAACTTATGGCTGAAAAAGTAGCCGAAGAGGATGTTAGAATTTTAGCTGGTGTACCTAGTTGGATGCTGGTAGTGTGTAAGGAAGTCCTCAACATAAAAGGAGCCAAAACTCTAGACGAAGTTTGGCCAAACCTATGGTTATACATGCACGGCGGAGTAGGATTTCAACCATATAAAGAAGAGTTTGCCAGCCTTATAAAGTCTAAGGATATGCACTATTTAGAGACTTATAATGCATCAGAGGGATTCTTCGCATTGCAAGACGATTTTGCCCGTGATGACATGGCTCTTTTGCTAAATCACGGAGTGTATTACGAGTTTATACCATTTGAAAATTTCGATTATAATAATCTTAGTAAGACTACAAAACTTAAGGATGTAGAAGTAGGTAAGGATTATGCAATTGTGATTTCTACAAACGCTGGCCTTTGGAGATATTTGCTAGGTGATGTGGTTCGCATAACTTCTGATTCCCCTTACCGAATTAAAATAGTAGGCCGAACCTCTTCGTTTATCAATGTAGTAGGAGAGGAGCTTATGATAGCCCAAACCGAGCAAGCACTTTCCTCTACTCTCAGTCATTTCAATCTCAGCCTTAAGGAATTCACTGTAGCACCTTACTTTTCACCTTCTGGTATACCAATTTCACATCAATGGGCAATAGAAGTTCAAGAAGGCATTCCTTTATGCGATGGGTTTGAAACAATTCTAGACACACATCTCAGAGAATTAAATTCTGATTACGATGCAAAACGCTCAGATGATTTTGTATTGACAATGCCTCAAGTTGAATTTGTTCATTCAGGAACTTTTGAAGCATGGTTGACATCCAAAAACAAGCTCGGAGGCCAACATAAAATACCGAGGCTTTCAAACACACGTAAAATCATTGATGAAATCTTGTAGCTACTTCAGTTAGGTGCTATTTTTCGAGTTCATTACTTTTTTACAATGCATATAGCAGTAGCCGGAAATATAGGGTCAGGTAAAACCACGCTGACCACACTCTTAGCCAAGCATTATCGATACACACCTCACTTCGAGAGTGTTGATGATAATCCATACTTAAACGACTTTTACAAGGACATGCAACGTTGGTCTTTCAACTTGCAGGTTTACTTTCTTAATTCAAGATTTAGACAGCTAATAGACCTGAAAGAAAAGGGAAAGCCAATCGTTCAGGATAGAACGATATACGAGGATGCTCACATTTTTGCACCAAACCTTAACGCTATGGGGTTGATGACAAAACGAGACTTTGATAACTATCTATTGTTGTTTGGTCTTATGGAGTCATTTGTTAATCCACCAGACTTATTAATTTATTTAAGAGCATCAGTTCCAACTCTAGTTTCTCAGATTCAGGAAAGAGGGAGAGAGTATGAAGAGGCAATTAGATTAGATTACCTAAGTAGATTGAATGAAAGATATGAGGCTTGGATTTCTACTTACGATAAGGGTGAGTTGCTAATTATCGATGTAGACGGTAACAACTTCCATCAGAGTAAAGAAGATCTTGGGAAGATCATAGAATCAATTGATGGCAAGCTTCACGGATTGTTTGACAAGAAGTAATAGAATTACTGAATAAAGAAAAAGCCCCTCCTAAATAGGTGGGGCTTTTCTTTTGGGGTAAATGTTTCTTTTAAATAGCTGTAAAAGAGAAACTGATTTTAACCTCGTCGTTGATAGCTCTATCTCCTAAGTTGTCGAAGAATGAACCAGAACCGTAAATGATTTTATGCTTAGTTCTGTCTACCATAAGAACTCCAGCAATCATGTAACCTTTACCTCCATCTTCAAGTTCAACCTCTTTGACCTTAACAGGAGTTTCGTAGTCAACAATTCCACCGTGTAAGAATAATTTTATAGAAGCTGAGTGCTTTCCATCCATCTGCTTTAATCCTGTAATCTTGATGTCAGCGTTTGGGTATTGAGCAACATCAAGAAAATCTTCAGATTTCAGATGAGAATCAAAATTTTCTCTATCCTCTCCATCAAGATCAGTACAAGTGAAAGAATTCATGTCAAGTGTCATCATTCCTGATGTAACTCCACCTTCAACTTTAATTTTTCCTTGTGTAGCTGATATTGTACCATCGTGGCTAGATCCATTAAGCTTTGTAGCCTCCCATTTAATTGTAGGCTGAATCTTTATAAGAGAGTACTTGCCATCAGGTATGATAAGTTCTACTTGGTCTGTGCTAGTAGATGATGTGTCAGTATTTGCTTCAGTCTTGTTTTCTCCATCAGAACATGAAGAAATAAATAAAGCAAGCGACAATATTAATGTGCTGTATAATTTCATCTTTTACTTGTGATTAATGTTCGTGACCTTCCTCGTTGTGGTCGTGCTCATGCTCATCACCGTCGTGGTCGTGACTTTCACCACCGTGATCGTGCTCACCCCCATCGTGGTCGTGAGCTTCTTCAGCAAGCTCATTAGCATTAGCATCTTCGTGCTCTGCTTCAACGTCGTTGTCAACATCTGCTACTACTTCAATTTGTGCGTCGTGATTGTGAGTACACTCACCATGACCTTCAGAAAGAAGTGGAGCGATAACAAGACCAATTAGGCAAGTCAGCTTAATAAGAATGTTCATTGATGGTCCAGAAGTGTCCTTAAATGGATCACCTACAGTGTCACCAGTTACTGCAGCTTTGTGAGCGTCTGACCCTTTGTAAGTCATCTCGCCATCGATTTCAACACCAGCCTCGAAACTCTTCTTAGCGTTGTCCCAAGCACCACCAGCGTTGTTTTGGAATATTGCCCAAAGAACACCACTTACAGCAACACCCGCCATGTATGATCCTAGAGGCTCAGCACCTAAAAAGAATCCAATTACAAGTGGAGAGATGATAGTAATTGCACCAGGAAGCATCATTTCCTTAAGAGCAGCTTGAGTAGAAATCTCTACACACTTACCGTACTCAGGAGTTCCCTTTCCTTCCATGATTCCAGGAA
>PBNL01000028.1 GCA_002723115.1 Methanobacteriota archaeon
TACAACCTTCAACAACTGGAGCACAATCAAATACAAGATCGAACGCACCATCGTCGTTAGTCATTGGGTTACCATCAGCATCTTGTGCACCTACGTATACGTAGTAAAGTACGCCAGGCTCAGATACGAACTCGAAGTTCACATCGTCAGCATCGAATAGAGTACAAGCACCTGTTCCATCAGAAGATGAAGCAGAAGCGAAACAATCGAAGTCACCAGCGATGAAGATTGGATCCATTGAGTAAGCCTCTACAGTAATTGTAGCAGAACCCTCAACACCTGTTTCAAGACCAGCGAAACCAATTGTATCACCTAGACCGTTAGAAGCGCTGAATGTGTTTCCGTTCCATCCGTCACCGTATGCGTCAGTCATGTTAAGAGTGTAGTCACCCTCTGGTAGACATAGAGATCCTTCAGCTGGAGCACCACCTGCAGCAACCTCGTTTCCGTCAGCGTCAACAAGTGACCAACCAACTTCAGACTGCCATGAACCGCCACCTACCATGTAGTTTACAGTTACAAGACCCTCACCACAAGCATCAGCTGGAGGAGTGTCAATAGAACCACCACCACAATCTTCAGATGCAGTGTAGATGTTAATCTTAGAATCGATAGCAGATCCACAAGTGCTTAGGTTATGAAGTTGTCCATCACCTACGAATGTGTACCAAACACCAGTACCTGGGCTCACGTCACATCCTTCAACACCTACAGGAGCACCTACAGAAGAAGCACCACCAGTAGAACCTGTTACTACAGTGTTACAATCAAGAGTGATTGCGTCTGCACAAGTATCGTTCACAGGAACAACACCGTCGAAGTCACAAGATCCATCGTCTTGGTTAGCATCAGGGTTGTAGTTGTTCGCAGTAGCGTCAGTACAACCTAGGATGATACCAGTAGTAGTGAATTCGAATTCACCACAAGCAGTTGGATCAGTAGTGTAAATGATGAAGTAGTAATCAACGTTTGGCTCAAGTTGTGGAAGGAAACCTTCTACAGAACCAGCACATGTACCAGTAAACTCACAACCAACGAATCCAACAACTTCCTCACAAGAGTTACCGTCCATCATAACGAATCCAAGGATGTCGTTTGAGATGTTAGTAATGTTGAAGTAGAAAGTATTGTAGTCCGCAGAGTTGAAAGTGAACCAAACACCGTATGCAGTACCAAGACCAGCCCATCCAAGTTGCATTTCTTCAGCAGAAGCACAACAAGTAGAACCAGTAAATGTTACACCAGTTACCTGAGCAACAGCACCGTCACAATCATCGTTAGATGGAGCCTCACCACAATCAATACACTCAACAGAAAGAACGAATTCGTTTCCAGAAGTAGTTAGTGAGTACTCACTTACGTAGATGTAGTAGTCAGCACCTGTAACTGCAGAGAATGCAGCAGTAGAAAGGAAGCCAGTAGCACATCCATCGTCGTTACCAGAGATAGCGTTTAATCCGCCATCAGCATCCATTGTGTAAACGTGAAGCTTAGTATCAACAGTGTAATCAGTATCTCCTTCGTTAGATGGAGTATCACAAGTGCTTACAATAACTTGCTGATCAGCATCAGAGTTGAATACGTACCAAACACCACCAGTTGTAACTGAAGCGTTACCGAACTGTGAACCAATTAATCCTTGGTCGTCAGTAGCAAACTCAAGAGTACCTGAAGCGTAAGCTCCACAGAATAGTGGCTCAGCGTTATCAAGTTGATCGTTTGCTGGTGGCTCTTGACAAGAACCATCATCAATAGTTGCAGAGATGTTGTAGTTAATAGCTGTTGGGCTAGTACATCCTTCGAATCCACACAATCCAGTAAGTAGGAAATCAACTGGGTAAGTTGCACCTGCACCGAATGAACCGTAGTTGTTACCGAACTGATCAGTAAGTGATAAGCCAACCTCAGTTGGGAATGATCCTTCAGTTACTTGGAAGTTGTAACATCCAGGAGCAAGACAGATAAGGTCGTAACCAGCAGTTACACCGTCTCCACCGAAAGCAGCATCAAGAGAACCTGAAGCAACTTGCTCACCAGAGTTAAGATCGAATACATAGTACTCAGCACCGTTCCAACCGTCACCGAATGAGTCAGTCATACTTACTGTCATTACGAAAGAACCTTCGTCACAGTAAACACACTCACCACTATCGATAGTTGCGTTTGGATCGTAGTTAGCTGCAATGTTGTCTGTACAACCTACACATGAGTAGTCACAAGAACCATCATTAAATGCAGCTGTTTCGTCGTAGTTACATGCACCAGCGTCAGTACAGCCAGACGTACATGCACCACCGTTAAGGTCTAGGTAGTCAGTACCAACCTCTGCACCGTCGCCATCTGCAGCGTTGTTAAGGTCTCCAGAGTAAACTGTTACTCCGTCGTAACCGTCGAACGAGTAAGTAGCACCGTTCCAACCGTCACCGAATGAGTCAGTCATATCTAGTACGTAACAACCAGCCTCAAGACATAGTGGGTATGAACCAGCACCTCCAGTAGCAACAACTTCGCCACCAGCAGATAAAGTCCAACCAATCTCACCATCCCAAGAACCACCACCTACGTTAAGTGTTCCAGCGAATTCGCCTTCACAGTAAGAACAACAGTCCTCACATGCTATAGTAGCATCTGCATCGTAGTTAGTTGCTGTAGAATCCATACAACCAATACAAGAGTAATCACAAGAACCGTCATCTAGAGTAGCAGTCTCGTCGTAGTTACATGCACCCATGTCAGTACAACCTGCACATGAAGCGTAGTCACATGAACCATCGTTTACGTTTGCTGCTGGATCGTAGTTACAAGCAATTTCATCGTTACAACCAGCAACAATACAAGATGGGTCAGTTGAGAAGAAAAGCTCGTCACCTGAACCGTTAGCGATTACAGTACCACCTACTACAACATCCCAAGATGCTTCGCCAGGGTAAGAATCAAGAACAAGATCAGCAGAGTAACAACCAGCAGCAAGACAGAAGTCATAAGAAGCTAAGCTACCATCAAGGAATGGGTAGTATACACCGTCGAAGATCATACCACCTTCAACTCCAGCCCAAGACCATCCGTCACCGAATGAATCGTTAAGGTTGATCGTTACTAGGTCGTCGAGACAACAAGACCCGTCGTCGATAGTAGCTTCTGGATTATAGTTAGAAGCAGCTTCATCAGTACAACCAGGGACTTCGTTAGAAACGCAGAATTCAGCAGAAGCTGAATCACCTGATTCAACAGTAAAGTTTAAAATTTCAAAACCAGCGTTTACGAAAGATGCAGTAGCACCGTTCCATCCGTCACCGAATGAATCCATTCCTACGAAAGTGTAACAAGCGATATCTAGACAAAGAACTCCGCTTTCGTCTGCACCACCTGAAACAACAGCGTTACCATCAGCATCAAGGATAGACCATGAAACCTCAGATGGGTATGAACCTGCACTTACAGAGTAGCTGATATCAATACAATCAGATGGAGGATCAACTGGATCGTCTCCGCCTACACATAATTCAGCAGTACCAAGGTCTGTATCAGGACCGCCCCAAGAAAATACGTTGTTTCCGTCAGCGTCAGTTACGTTCATTACGTTACCGTTCCATCCGTCTCCGTATGAATCGTAACCAGTAACAGTGTAACATCCGTCTACTAGACAAACGCTAGAAGCACCTGCAACACCTGAAGCAACTACGTTACCATCAGCGTCAGAGATGTCAAAAGAAATTTCGCTAGCCCAAGAACCACCGCTAATATCAATAGCTAGGTCTGAACACTCAGCAGGAGGGTCAACCTCTCCACCACCTTCAACACAAAGTTCAGCTGAACCAGTGTCAGTAGCAGGTCCGTCCCAAGACATTAGAACGTTTCCATCTGCATCAGTAGCAGTCGCTACGTTTCCGTTCCATCCGTCACCGTATGAATCGTAACCATTAAAAGAATAGCAGCCTTCATCAAGACATGCACTTGAAGCACCTGCAGCACCAGAAGCAACTACGTTGCCATCTGCATCAGCGATGTCCCAAGTAATCTCGCTTGCCCATGATCCGCCGCTAATGTCAATATTGACATCAATGCACTGGGCCATTGTTGGGGTTGAACAAATAATTGCGATAGCCGCGAGCGCCGTCGTCAATTTCGAATATAAATTAAACATATGAACAGGTTTTAAGTTATTTAACCATTAATTATTTCACAATTTCAAAGCCCATGAAGGGCGTATAAAAACTCCTGTAAACAGTAGTCGTTACAACACATCAAGGGTTGCCTTAAATTCTAATTTTTGCTAAAAAAAGAGAATAAGACGCGTTAAATTTATACGCTTGCAAGTGAAATTCCAACAATCCGAAGGGAAATTAGTTGGAAAAATTTAACAGTTCGTAGAAATATTTTGGCAGTTTGACGACATTTTGGCCAAAATCACAACATTTGACTATGCCAGCTTTCAGACACTCTTTGAACCAAGTTTTGGCGTGCATCAGCCAAAGTCAATACAGTTGTGTTTAACACGTATTCTTCAAGTGAAATCTCTCCAGATTTACACTTTGAGTGAAACTCTTGCAGATCTTTGGCCATCCACTGGCTGTTCAATTCATTTGAATTACTGTTGTGCAAAACCCAATTCCTAGTGAACCAATGATGGGCAGAGTTCTGAAGAAACCTATTCAGCGAGTCGATGCTGCATCCGGTAGCGGTTTGGTCTTGTTCATCTACCACAATAAGTAACACCCTATTAGCGATAAACATAAACGAAGAATTTAGATGAGTGCCATGAGCCTTCCAAGTTGAAATGAAATTGCTCAATTCGTTAGAGAAAGAAGAGAGTTCGTTTGGGCTTAGTGTTTCATCAGCAGTGTATACAAATAACCTTGCAGACAATGCAATGTTTGGAAATAGCTCATTCATCTTCAACAATGTATATAAGGTGTTGTAATTTTACTCCGTGATTAGATTTTCAAATATCGCTACTTTTTTCCTCCTTTATACAGGAATTGGGATTTGTGCTGTGGCTCAGCCTGATCTTACTCACGTAGACAATGTTAATGCTGCAGGAAATGCAACTCTGTATTGGGAGGTGTTTGCGCCTGTTGGGGCTGAGGAGTTTGTGCATAATGAAGTAAAGGTGTTCGACATGTCAATGAATTTGTTGAGTCCGACGCCACATATTATTGGGCCGGATGTAAATACTGGGGTACTACCTACTGGTTGGGTTATGCCTTCATTCTTATACAATGCCAATTCATTTGCTCATTGCTATTCTGCTGAACAGATTACAACATTAGATGGTGGTGTTACGCTTGACTCATCACCCTCATCCCCTACTCTTTGCTCTATTCATGTAAATGCAGTTGAGAGCGTATCAAATCCAGGTAATATTGATCTAGAGTGGAATAGTCCTTATGCTATGAGTGGATTTGCTGCTGGAGGAGACTTTTACTTAGAGAAGTTGAATGAGGTGACTGCTGTTTGGGATACAATAGCCGTTGTCCCAGATAATGTACTAGGAGGAACTTACTCTGACAATCCAGGTCCTTGCGCAAGTATTCATATATATAGGGTACGCCAAATCGCAAACAACGGCATTGACATCAACGTCTCTAATGCAACTGATCTTGTTACAGGAGCAGGAAACAATACAGTGCCAACAGTCACTCACGTTGACGTAGATCCAACTAGCGGTTTAGCGGTAGTTCACTTCGATTATGAGGTGACAGATGAGACTCTCGGGTACATAATTTACAAATGCACAAATTCAGGATCAGCCGAAGTTTTACAAATTGGCGATCCAAACACATTATCAGCATCTATTCCAACATCACTTGCTTCAACCGAGCCAGAGAGTTACAGAGTAGCTGCTTTTGATTGCATCAATGACGATGGCACACCTAACCCAAACGCTGCTGGAGATTGCTCCAGCACTGTTTTTGCAACAGCGTCTCAAATTCCTTGTACTGACAGAGCACAACTTAATTGGATAGAGCCATTTGGTATGGATGGTGGTGTGAGCACTTACACTATTGAATACAGCATTTTTGATGATGCCTCTGGATTGTGGAGTTCTTGGATGCAAGCTGAAGTGCTAGATGCAGGATATGGTTCTTATTTGCACGAAGGAGTTGATGTAGCCAAAACCTACAGATATAGAGTTGTTGCAGAATCAACCACTGGCAACATTGCTCATTCAAATAATTTTGAAATTTCATTTTCATATCCTGACGCACCTGAAAATCCAGTTATTTCAAGAGCATCTGTAATAGATGATGGCTCTGTAGAAATAGTGGTAGATACTGATCCACTTTCTACAGAAGTATGCTCTTATCAAATAGAGAGATATTTTGACATTAACAATTCATGGATTCCTGTGCTTGAACCACAATTGAGTTCATTAGGTATAAGCTTGACTTTTGTAGATTCAAGTGTTGACACTAACGCTGGATCTCACACTTATAGATGTATTGTCACAAATGAGTGTGGAGCTCAAGTTGGTGAATCTAATGTTGGAAAGACAATTTTTCTTCAAGGGTGGAGATCTGAAGATCCTGAAGCATTTTTAAATAGTTTGATTTGGTCTCATTATGAAGGATTCCCATTAGGTGTGGGGTCATATGAATTATTGAGGTCTAGCACTAGATATGATGTTGCTGAACCTTTAGCTTCATATCCATGGAACCAAAACTACGCTGACGATTACGTGGGCGAACTTCTTGAAGAGCCTGGAGATTTCTGTTACACTGTTGTTGCACTTGAAAACAGTTCAGTAGGATTAAATGGTGCAAAATCGAATAGGGTTTGTTTAACAGAAGAACCTCTAATTTGGATTCCAACTGCATTCTCTCCTAATGGTGATGATGTAAACGATTTATTCCCTTGGTCTCCAGGGAATACGCAACTTGGTTTTGTGAGCGACAGTATACCTGGTAATATCCCTGTGTTTGAGATGACTATTATAAGTAGATGGGGAGATACCATATTCCAAAGTATAGACAAGGATCATTGTTGGGATGGAACAGCCAATGGAAATCCGGTACCCGATGGCACTTACACAGCTGTAATTAGAATTCTTGATGGGGCTGGTAAATGGCATATCGTATCTCAATCGGTACAAGTAGTTAGACCTTGATTTACTGATTAATTCGTATATTTGCGCGAATTGTGGACCGAAGGTAGGGAAGCGAGATAACACGATTCAATCATATCAATCATGCCAATTTCAGATGCTAAGTACTTCGGCGAAGGTTTAACCTACGACGATGTTCTGTTGGTTCCGGCTTACTCGGAAGTTTTGCCTAGAGACACAATTCTCTCAGCTCGATTCTCTAGAAATATTGAACTTAAAGTCCCTATTGTGTCAGCAGCTATGGATACTGTGACAGAAAGCGCAATGGCTATTGCTATCGCTCGTCAAGGGGGTATAGGTGTAGTTCATAAAAACATGAGTATTGAGCAACAAGCTAATGAAGTAAGAAGAGTAAAGAGATCAGAGAATGGCATGATTCAAGATCCAGTTACTTTGAAAGGTAACGCAACTGTTGGAGATGCTCTTGATATAATGAAGGAGCATAAAATTGGAGGTATACCAGTTGTAAATGATGACAATTTATTGATTGGAATTGTAACTAACAGGGATTTAAGATTCGAAAAGAAGAGATCTAGACCTGTTGATGAAGTGATGACTTCAGAAAATCTGATTATCACTAAAGACGGAAGTGATTTCACAAAGGCTGAGCAAATGCTCAGAGAACACAGGATTGAAAAACTCCCAGTCGTGGATGATGATGGAAAACTTATTGGATTAATCACATATCGTGATATAATTAAATTAACTGAGTTCCCGATGTCATGCAAAGACAGTTTTGGCCGACTCAGAGTAGCGGCCGCTGTTGGAGTAACCTCTGACACAATGGAAAGAGTTCAAGCCCTCGTTGACGCAGGTGTAGATGCCGTTATTGTTGACACAGCTCATGGACATTCTAAGGGAGTAATTGATGTGGTTGGAAAAGTGAAAATAGCATTTCCAGATATTGATATTGTTTGCGGAAATGTTGCTACAGGAGCTGCGGCTCTAGCTTTAGTAGAAGCTGGGGCAGATGCCGTAAAAGTTGGAATAGGTCCTGGATCAATTTGTACTACAAGAATTATTGCTGGAGTTGGAATGCCTCAATTAAGTGCTGTCATGAACGTTGCTAAAGCCCTTGAGGGAACTGGTGTCCCTGTGATTGCAGATGGCGGTGTGAGATACACTGGAGATATCGTAAAAGCTCTTGCTGGTGGTGGCAATACTGTAATGGTAGGATCAATGTTAGCAGGAACATCAGAAAGCCCTGGAGAAACAATAATATTTGAAGGCCGTCGTTTTAAAGGCTACCGTGGTATGGGATCACTAGAAGCAATGCAAAAGGGTTCAAAGGATAGATATTTCCAAGACGCTGAAGACGATCTTAAGAAACTAGTGCCTGAAGGAATTACTGGAAGAGTTCCTTATAAGGGTACTGTTCAAGAAGTGATGTACCAAATTGCCGGTGGGCTAAGAGCGGGTATGGGATATTGTGGAGCTGCAAATATTTCCGTATTGCAATCGGATGCTCAATTCGTAAGAATAACAAATGCAGGGATGAAAGAGAGTCACCCTCATGACATAATGATTTCTAGAGAGGCTCCAAATTACAGTATTAGATAATGAGACTAAACGTATTTATTGCAGTTGCCATAACTGCTTTTGCTTTCAACATTTCAATTGCTCAAAGTCAAGACAAAATTGTACTTTCAGTTGGAAATGAGAACGTAAGTGTGTCAGATTTTGAGCACATCTACAAAAAGAATAATAACAACGTTGAAATAACTAAAGAAGGGTTAGATGAATACATGGATTTATTCATCAAATTCAAGCTTAAAGTTGTGGAAGCTGAAGCTCTTGGAATGGACACTGCGTCTGATTTCACCAGAGAACTTGCTGGTTACAGAAAGCAATTAGCTAGACCGTATTTGGTAGACTCAGAGTTATTAGACGAAATAGTACATGAGGCATTTGAAAGGCAACAAACTGAAATTAGGGCTAGACATATTTTAGTTAGTGTTGATCAGAATGCCATTCCAGCTGATACTATAAGAGCTTGGAATAGAATCAACAAGCTTAAGGACAAGATCGAAGCAGGAGAAGATTTTGAAAAAGTAGCTAAAAGCAAAGGTGGATCAGACGATCCTTCAGCAATCCAAAACGGTGGAGACCTAGGTTGGTTTACTGCATTCCAAATGGTCTTCCCTTTCGAAGATGCTGCTTATAATACTGAAGTTGGTAAACTCAGTGATATTGTCAGAACTAGGTTTGGGTATCACTTTCTAGAAGTAACTGGTAAAAGAGAAGCTAGAGGTGAAGTGCAAGTAGCACATATTATGGTTAGAGTAAGCGACTCTAAAAACAAGGCTTTACTTCACCAAGGCAAATCAGAAATTGATGCTGTGAGTGAATTATTGAAAAATGGAGAATCATTTGAATCGCTAGCATTGAAATACAGCGATGATGAAACTACTAAAAGCAAGGGAGGAGTTTTAGCCTGGTTTGGGGCTGGTAAGATGGTGGAAGAATTTGAGAATGCTTCTTTTGGGTTAGAGAATGACGGTGATATTTCTGAGCCTTTCCTTACTAGTTATGGGTGGCATATTGTAAAGCGTTTGGGTTATAAAAATCCCCCTAAGTTTGAAGAAGTAGAGAAAACTCTTAGGAAAAAGGTTAGCAGGGATAAGCGCGCAGAGGTTACTAAGTCATCGTTTATTAAAAAGCTTAAAGCTGAATATTCTTACAGATTGTTTCCAGCAAGACTTAGTAGTTTAAAATCTTCTGCAAATTCTATTGATAGTGTTTTCCACCCTGGTCATCCACTTGTTCACAGCAAAGAGTCAGATCTTAAGAAAACTCTTTTCTCAATTGCTGGGTATAACACTACTGTTGGCGAGTTTGTAGAATTTGCAAACACAGTGAAAATCCGAAATCTTGATAGGACTTCAGAAATCATCATTGATGAGCTTGTAAAAAGGTTGAGTGAGGAAAAGATTTTGGCTCATGAGAATTCAAGACTTGAGGAAAAGCATGATGATTTCAGGTTGTTGATTAATGAGTATCACGATGGAATATTACTGTTTGAGTTGACAGACCAAATGGTGTGGAGCAAGGCCGTGAAAGACACGCTTGGGCTTGAAAATTTCCACGCATCAAATGCTAGCATGTTCATGTGGGGTGAGAGATTAGATATGGTAGCTTATATATGCGAAAGCAATGACGTTGCTCTTAAAGTAAAAGATGCTATCAATGCTGGAGAGAGTGTTCTTGAATTAAGGAAGTCTATGCTTGCTGATAGTCCACTAGCAATTAAAATCGAAGAGGGTAAATATTCTCAAAAAGAAAACGAGTGGGCTGATTGGATATTTGGGCTAAGAGATATGGGGCAAATTAAGCTTTCAGAAAATGGCCCTAATGTTGAGACTCTTACTGTAGATAATGCAGTTGTGGTTTTTGACATTACAGGATTCATTCCTCCTTCAGTGAAATCTTTAGACGAAGCAAGGGGACAAGTTATTGCTAGCTATCAAGACCATCTTGAAAAGCAATGGGTTTCTGAACTGAGAAAGAAATACTCTGTAGAAGTATATGAAGAAGTTCTTTACGAGCTTATCGATTAAGGCAATTGGGGCACTAGTAATTACAGTCCTCATGGTGGTACAAGCATGTACTACCACTAATGCAAACACTGTAGATATTGTAGTAGTCGAAGCTTTTGGCCGATCACTGACTCTTGACACAATATCTGCTAGAATTCCTGACAACCTAAATTATGATGACAGCACTATGCTTGCTGACAGAATAGTTAATAGCTGGATAAGGGAACAAGTTCTTCTTTCACAAGCTGAAAAATCACTTAACGAAGAAGACAGCAAATTTCAAAGACAAATCCAAACCTATCGCAATGCCCTTCTAATAAGTGAATACGAAAGTAGGTTTGTGAATTCACGACTCAACAGAGATGTTACTGATGCCGAAGTCGAAGAATTTCACGCGAATAACCCCGAGCTTTTTAAACTTCCAGAGCATGTAATCCAAGCTGTTTTTTTCCATCTACCTGAGGAAGAAGTTGAGTTAGATTCTGCTAAACATTGGTTGCAAGAGGCTGATTCTATCACAATGCCATTACTTGAGAAATGGTGCATAGAACACAGTGCGACATATCATGTTGACACTGAATATTGGTGGTATTTGAGTGACCTATTAGATCAAGTGCCGCTTCAGATATACAGGCTTGAAGATCAGTTGAAGAGACG
This sequence comes from Methanobacteriota archaeon, assembly GCA_002723115.1. Classification (GTDB taxonomy): domain Bacteria; phylum Bacteroidota; class Bacteroidia; order Flavobacteriales_D; family Sanyastnellaceae; genus UBA974. The sequence continues at coordinate 11,299 of PBNL01000028.1, forward strand.
CAAGGTTACTGAGTTCAGCTCTGAGGGGCATACGTATATGCTTAAGATATTAGACCATAGACTTAAGGATTTTCCATCACCTCTTGCAATTGCTAGAGAAAGAATTGAGGAAATAATAGTCCAAGACAGAAGAAGAGAATTGCTTGACAATTTGAGAGATGATCTTGTAAAAGAAGCTTGGTCTTTAGGACTTATTAGCAGAGATAGTATTCCACTTTAGAAGTACATTAGCATCCATGCAAAAATTGAATCGCTTTTCAGTTCTTATCGCTCTCATCTTAACAACTTCTTCAGCTTATACTCAACCTGAATCTTTCCAGTTGTTGGATGGTATAATGGGGGTTGTTGGAGATGAAATCATTCTACATAGCGAGATGCAAGAGCGCATTGTGCAAGAACAAATGCAAGGGCGCAAAATTGGTGCTGATGAAACTTGCAGCCTATTCGAGGACATGCTTTTCGAAAAACTTCTTTTACATCACGCTAGGATTGACAGTTTAGAAGTAACTGACGCTGAAGTTATGGATGAAGTTGATAGGCGTTTGGCTTATTACATCAATATGATAGGTAGTGTTGAGGCCTTTGAGGCTCAATATGGCAAAACTGTTACTCAGTGGAAGGATGATTTTGGCAAGCCTATTAAGGATCAGCTTTTAGCCCAAAAAATGCAGCAAGAAGTCAACCAACAGGTTAGGTCAACTCCTGCAGAAGTAATTGAATACTACGAGGCTACTCCTAAGGATAGCCTGCCTCTAATACCTGAGGAGATAAGTTATAGTGAGCTTGTAATTCAGCCCCAAATATTAGAATCTCAGAAACAGGAATTGAAATCAAAACTAGATTCAATTCGCGACCTAGTAGCTGACGGCAAGTTATCTATGACTTTAGCGGCCACTAGATACTCTGAAGATCCAGGATCAAAATACAAGGGTGGTTGTTACACTGACATTAGAAGAGGGCAGTTTGTTCCAGAATTTGAAGCTGCAGTATTTGACACTCCCATTGGCGGTTATTCAGAAGTGTTTGAAACAGATTTTGGGTTTCACTTTTTAAAAGTAACTGACAGACGAGGTGAGCAATACAGTGCTTGTCACATTTTAATGAAGCCCAAAATTGACATCAACGAACTCGACAGAAACGGCATTACACTAGACAGTGTATATACTGACATTGAATCGGGATCATTAACTTTTGATGATGCCGTTTTAAAACATTCGACAAGGGAGAGCTCTGCAAACCAAAGAGGGCAAGTTGTTAATCAACGTGATGGTGGATTGAGATTTGGGGTTGATGAACTCGACCCAAACATTTACTTCCTACTTGATCCATTAGATGTAGGTGGTGTAAGCGCTCCTATTCAACTTGTAGACGAAGACGGTAATGGATATTGGACTATACTTCGTCTTGATGGAAGGCATGAAGCTCATAGAGCTAATCCCCAGGATGATTATGCATTATTTCAATCTCAAGTAGAAAACGACAAGAGATTAGAAGCTATGAATGATTGGGTTAGCAAGCACGTAAGCCAAACTTTTGTCAGAATAGACCCTGCTTTTAATACTTGTGATTTCAAGATGGGTTGGTATGAGTATATTTGGTCTTCACAAAAGGAAAAATGAGCGATAAAGAAGCACTAGATAAACTTAGAGATCAACATCAAAAGCTTATAGCGGAAGTTGGTAAAGTTATCGTCGGTCAAGAGGCTGTAGTAAAAGAAGTAACAATGGCGATTCTCGCTGGCGGACACTGTTTACTAGTGGGAGTACCTGGCCTAGCAAAGACTCTACTTGTGAATACTGTTGCTAAAGCTCTAGGATTATCTTTTAATCGAATTCAATTCACTCCTGATTTAATGCCTTCAGACATTACGGGTTCAGAAGTGTTAAATGAAGAAAGAAAATTCGAATTTGTAAAAGGTCCTCTTTTTGCAAACATTGTCCTCGCTGACGAGATCAACCGAACTCCTCCTAAAACTCAAGCGGCTTTACTTGAAGCAATGCAAGAAAGGAATGTAACGGTCAATGGTCAAGCATATGATTTGCCATCACCCTTTTTTGTTTTGGCGACTCAAAACCCAATTGAACAAGAAGGAACTTACCCTCTTCCTGAGGCTCAGCTAGATAGATTTATGTTCAATACATGGGTTGATTACCCAAGTTTTGCTGAAGAACTTAGTGTTGTTAAGCAGACGACTGGAGAAAGCTCAACAAATGTGAATCCCGTTCTTAGCGGACAAGAAATACTAGAAGCTCAAGCTCTTATTCGTCGTATGCCAGTTGCTGACAACGTACTAGAATACGCAGTTAATCTCAGTAGTAAAACCCGTCCAGGGAGAGAGCTAGCTACTGAAGAAGTAAATAAGTATTTAAGCTGGGGTGCAGGACCACGTGCATCTCAATTCTTAGTTGTAGGAGCTAAGGTACATGCAGCTCTTAATGGAAAATACAGTCCCGACATCGAAGATGTTCAAGCTGTAGCTACCCCTATTCTTCGTCATAGAATTGTACGCAATTACAAGGCGGAAGCAGATGGGATGACAGTTGAGAAACTCATCACTGGGCTTCTCTAGTCTAAATTAGATTTTCCTTTCAGTATATTTAGCATACCTAACTAGTATGCATATTCTGGTTGAATGAACTTAAACAAATGAGCCTACTTCGCAAGACCAGATTAAAAGCCCCCTCAATGGGGATATGAAAAAGCACGGCTTTTTTATGATAGCTGAGATGCTTCTTATCGTGATAGGCATTACAGAAACACTGCAAAATGACAACTGGAATAAATTGAGCAAGAGCTAGAAGAAAGCGATGAATCTAAAATATCCTAAGCCGGCTTTAATTCGCCACTAACTTCTCCAAATCCAATTAACCCTTTAGAGGCACGCATTACTACTGTGTCTCCGTCTTGGATGAATTTGCGTTCTGTCCCGTCAGGCATTGGCACAGGCTTTGTCCCCTTCCAAGAGATTTCTAGCATAGATCCGAATGACCCTTCTTCAGGTCCAGAAATGGTTCCCGAAGCAATCATGTCTCCACCTCGAATGTTGCAACCATTTACAGTGTGGTGTGCAAGCTGTTGACGCATGTTCCAATACATGTGTTTGAAGTTCGATCGGCAAACAATTTTTCCTTGGCCATTTGGTGGAACGATCTCAACCTCTAAGTCTAGGTCGTAATGCGAATCACCATCGTATTCTAAATAAGGAAGAACTGCAGGGTCCTGAACTGGTCCAGACACTCTGTATGGATCTAGTGCATCAAGTGTTACAACCCAAGGTGAAATGCTCGACGCGAAGTTTTTGCCTAAGAAAGGACCTAGAGGGATGTACTCCCACTTTTGGATATCGCGAGCAGACCAATCGTTGAATATCACCATCCCAAAAATGTAATCCTCAGCCTCAGCTGTAGAAATGCTCTCACCTAGTTTCTTTCCAGGATGAGTGATAAATGCCATCTCTAATTCGAAATCAAGCAGTCTTGAAGGCCCATAAACAGGTGGCTGATCATCCGCCGGCTTTAATTGACCATGAGGTCTCTTTACCGGTGTTCCGCTTACAACAATAGAACTTGCTCTGCCGTGGTAAGCAACAGGCATGTGCTTCCAGTTTGGTAGTAGTGCATTTTCCGGATCGCGGAACATCTTACCAACATTGCGAGCGTGGTCTTCAGAAGAATAACAATCTGTATAATCTCCAACTTCAATCGGCATGTGCATAGTGGCATCAGACATCGAAACAAGAGCTTCATCCCTTTGTACCAACTCTGTTGAGTCGTAGCGCAACAACTCACTGATTCTATTTCTCAATGCAGAAGTAGCTGCCTTACCTCTATTGATTATTGGATTCAAAGTAGATGAGTTAAAGTCGGATTTTTCAAAACTCAAACCCTCAAGATACCCGCCATCGCTCAGAAATTGCAGATCGATTATATACTCTCCAATAGCAACGCCTGGCCTTGCAGAACGGTCGGAAGTTGAGAAAATTCCGAAGGGAAGATTCTGAATTGGGAAGTCATTACCCTCGGGAACATTTACCCAAGATTTGAGGTTTGGATTATTTGCTTTAATCATGTTGCGAAATTACCGCATCAAACGGTAGCTTTACAAGTAGATGGAATTCGATTTAGAAGAAGAGAAGATAGAAATACTTAGAAGGTATAGAGGATTACTGCGCGCGGCTAAAAACAGTAAGTCACGCGAGGACAGGAAAACTATAAGAAAGGCTTTCGATATTGCATTGGATAAGCACTCTGATCAAAGGCGAAAAAGCGGGGAACCATACATTTACCATCCTATTAGTGTTGCAAGAGTAGTTGCAGGAGAGTTGGGTCTAGACACCACTTCTATCGTTTGCGCACTTCTACACGATACAGTAGAAGACACATCGCTTACACTAGATGATGTTGAATCTCTTTTCGGAAACAAAGAAAGGAATAGGGTTGACGGTCTAACTAAAATGAGCGGAGTATTCGAGCCTGGCACAAGTGCTCAAGCCGAGAATTTTAGAAAAATGCTCCTGACGTTGAGCAATGATGTAAGGGTAATCTTAATCAAGTTAGCTGATAGACTTGATAACATGAGAACACTTGATTTCATGAGGCCTGACAAGCAACAGAAAATTGCATCTGAGACTCTGTACATGTATGCGCCTTTAGCTCATCGTTTGGGTTTGTATGCAATTAAAACAGAATTAGAAGATTTGAGCCTCAAGTATAAAGAGGCAGAGGAATTTGAACTCATTAACTCTCGATTGAGAAAGACAAAGGATGTAAGGGCTAGATTTATTAGAAGTTTTTGCGCTCCGATTAAAAGATCACTAGACGAAGCTGGAATAAAGTATTCGATAAAAGGTCGCCCAAAGTCAATCTATAGTATTTGGCGAAAAATGCAAAACCAACAAGTAAGCTTCGAAGAAGTTTATGATGTATTTGCTGTCCGAATTGTTCTAGACACAGATAGAGATAAGGAGAAAAGTGAAATTTGGAGGACGTATTCAATTGTAACAGATTATTATCAGCCTAACCCAGACAGACTTAGAGATTGGATCAGTCTTCCAAAGGGAAATGGGTATGAAAGCCTTCATACTACAGTTATGTCACCATCTGGAAAGTGGGTTGAGATTCAGATAAGGTCTGAGCGTATGGATCACGTAGCTGAGAAAGGGTTTGCTGCACATTGGAGATACAAAGAGGGAGGAGAAAGCACTGTAGGAGGAGACCAAATCGACAAGTGGCTAACTCAAATTCGCGATGTTTTAGACAACGAAAATGAAGATGCAATTGAGTTCATAGACGAGTTGGCTATGGACTTGCAGTCTAATGACATTTTTGTGTTTACTCCAAATGGAGATATGATCACTCTACCTCAAGGAGCATCAACTTTAGACTTTGCGTTTAAGGTTCACTCAAAGGTTGGTGAAACATGTATTGGAGGTAAGGTTAATCACAAGCTTGTTCCACTTAGCCACAAACTTTCTAGTGGAGACCAAATTGAGATACTGACAAATAAGAGGCAGAGACCCAAGGAGGAGTGGCTCAAGTTTGTTGCAACTTCTCATGCAAGACAGAAGATCCGCCATGCACTTAAAGAGGTCAAAAGAGAAAGGGCTGAAGAGGGAAAGGATATTGTAGAAAAGTGGATGAAGAAGGTTGGCATACATTCTACTTTATACAATCTTGAATCACTTTATAGAAGGCTCAAGTTAGCTTCAGCCCAAGATCTATATCACGAGGTTGCTACTGGATTAATTAAACTAGAAGAAATAACTAAGTTTAGTGTTAAACAGGGAAAGATTGTTTGGCCAAAAGGTCCTAAGCCAGGAACTTCATCTAAAACGGCTGTCACTGAAAAGTACATAAAGCCTCAAAAAGAGGATACTCTTCTAATTGGCGAAAACCTTCAGAAAATAGATTACAATTTAGCTCAATGTTGTAACCCAATTCCTGGTGACGATGTGTTTGGGTTTATAACTGTGAGCGGAGGGATAAAGATTCAAAGACAGAATTGCTCAAATGCGACCAATATGCTTTCGAAGTATGCATATAGGATGATGAAGGCACGATGGTCTTCAAAGGCGGAGCAACAATTCGAAGTAAAATTGTCGTTTACTGGTATTGATGATTTGGGATTAGTTAATCAAATAACCCAAATTATTTCAGAGGATATGGAGGTAAATATGCGGGCAATAAAAATGGAAACTCACGATGGAATTTTCAGAGGATATGTCAGTGTGTTAATCATGAACAAAAATCACCTTGAGGATTTGATAACTAAACTGAAAAATGTCTCAGGAGTTCATACAGTTGAGCGTGTTAAAGCCGAGTCATAACGTATCTTTGTAACACTGTATCAGACAATGGCAAACGCAGAGACATTTAGTCAAGCCCGTGATATGTTCGAAATCTATCTCGAACAGAACGGACACCGCAAAACTCCAGAACGTTTTGCTATACTGCAGGAGATATACGATTACTCTGGACACTTTGACGTAGACCAGCTTTACTCTCAAATGAAAGAGGGTGAATTCAGGGTTTCGAAGGCTACTCTTTACAACACTTTAGAATTACTTCTAGACTGCAACCTTGTTAGAAAGCATCAATTTGACAACAAGAATGCACAATACGAGAAGAGCTTTAGAGTCGCCCAACACGATCACGTAATAATTGCCGATACAGGAGAGGTTCTTGAATTTTGCGATCCAAGAATCCAACAAATAAAAGCAACTTTAGAGGAGCTCTTCGACATAGAAGTTCTCCATCACTCATTAAACATTTACGCAAAGAAGCGTACCAAATAATTCTGCATGAAAGCTGATGTATTGCTGGGACTCCAATGGGGAGACGAGGGTAAGGGAAAAATCGTTGACGTTCTAACTCCGAAATACAACGTTATCGCGAGATTTCAGGGAGGACCTAACGCAGGCCACACTTTAATTTTTGACGGCAAGAAACACGTCCTTCACACGATTCCTTCAGGGATATTTAGGGACAACACTCTAAACGTTGTTGGGAACGGTGTAGTAGTTGATCCCGTTATTTTCAAAAAGGAAATTGACGCTCTATTTGAAAGAGGTGTTGACCCTACTAAATCACTTGTGATTTCAAGAAAGGCACACCTAATTATGCCTACTCACGGTCTTTTAGACGCAGCTTCTGAGCAGGCAAAGGGAAAGGCAAAGATTGGTTCAACGCTTAAAGGCATAGGCCCAACGTACATGGACAAAACAGGTCGAAACGGCTTACGTGTTGGTGATATTGAATCACCTCATTTCAAAGAAAGATATGAGGCTCTTCGAGCTAAACACGTACGAATGCTGAAGCAATATCCAGAGTACTCATACGATTTAAGTCAGTACGAGGATGCATGGCTAGCAGCAGTTGAAAGCCTAAAGAATTTCAAGCTTATCGACTCTGAGCACGTTCTCAACAATGCTTTAAATGATGGCCATGGAATTCTTGCAGAAGGTGCCCAAGGAACAATGTTAGATATTGACTTTGGAACATACCCATATGTGACTTCATCAAACACAATCACTGCGGGAGCATGTACTGGTTTAGGAGTTGCTCCAAATAAAATCGGGGAAGTATTCGGCATCTTTAAAGCATATTGCACACGTGTAGGTTCTGGTCCTTTCCCGACTGAACTAGAAGACGCAACAGGAGAAAAACTTCGCGAAGCGGGAATGGAGTTTGGCGCTACAACTGGGCGTCCAAGACGTTGCGGTTGGTTAGATCTTCCTCAGCTTAAATACGCGGTAATGGTAAACGGAGTAACTCAATTATGTATGATGAAGGCTGACGTTCTTGGTGAGTTTGATGAAATCCAAGTTTGCACTCATTACATGCATAACGGAGAGAAAATAGATTACTTACCGTACGGAATTAATCCTGATGAAGTGCAACCTGTTTACGAGACCTTTGAGGGTTGGCCTGGAGATCTAACTGGTTTGCGTAAGGTTGAAAACATTCCTGCATCACTTATGTCTTACGTTAGAATGATCGAGGATGTAGTGGGAGTTAAAGTAAGCATTTTAAGTGTTGGTCCAGATAGAGAACAAACACTACTACTGAATCCAGATCTTGCATGATTTACTGGTTCACAGGTCAACCTGGCCACGGCAAAACTACCCTAGCAAAGGCATTAATTGCTCAGCTAAGGAGGCTAGGCTACGCACCGCATCATATTGACGGTGACGACCTGAGGGATATAACTGGCAACAAAGACTACACGGAAGAAGGGCGTATTTCTAATGTCCAAAACGCACAGAGCATAGCTCGATACCTGCACCATAAAAACGAGGTAGTCGTAGTGAGTTTAGTCGCGCCTTATAGATCGATGCGCGAGGAACTAAAGACCTCTGTTGACACAACTGAGATCTACGTTCATACTGAAGAAATCAGAGGTCGCGAGGAAAATCACGTTGCAAATTACGAGGCGCCTTTAGTGAACTATATTGATATCGATACAGGTGCTACAACTATTGATGAGGGGGTTGAGATCGTTCTCGGTTTAAGCCCTGTCCCATCAAAAGAACTTAAAACTTTAGATAAAAGAAAAACTCTTGCAGTTGATTTTGATGGAGTGATTCACAAATACAGCAAAGGATTCCAGGGGTTGGACAATGCATATGACCCTCCTATGGATGGAGCTAGGGAAGTTCTTCAAAGATTAAAGGACAAGGGATATGTTTTAAAAATCATGAGTTCACGTCCTGCACTTGTTATTGAAGAATGGCTAGTGAAGTACGACATGGCTGATTTATTCGACACAGTTAGCAATTCCAAATTCGCAGCAACTGTGTACCTGGACGATAGAGGATTCCACTTTACAAATTGGGATAATGTTGAGGAACGACTAGCAAAACATCCTAAATTCGCACAATAATAGTAGGATTTATAATTCGGCAAGATTTAAGCTATTGGACAACAGAAAATCACGCATTCGGCACCTTGCAAAAACCTTGACTTGGAGGCTGATTGCGTCAGCAACAACCTTTACTCTTTTCTATATTTTCACAGAGGATGTGAAGAGCGCCGGAGTAGTAACAACAATAGAGTTTTTCTTGAAAATGTTGTTTTACTACATGCACGAAAGAGCTTGGTTTAAATATGGAAGATTAGGAAGGGATGACAAGTAAGGATACATATAATTTAGACCACCTGTCTGAGCTAGAGGCCGAATCAATATATGTAATTCGCGAGGTTGCTGCTCAATTCGATAGACCAGCAATTTTGTTTAGTGGTGGTAAGGATAGCATCGTAGTAACCCATCTCGCTGCTAAGGCTTTTGCACCTGCTAAGATTCCCATGCCTTTGGTGCATATTGACACTGGTCACAACTTTCCAGAAACTTTGGAGTTCCGCGATAATTTGGTTGATAGACTTGGCGCAAATCTAATAGTAGGATTAGTCCAAAAAACAATAGACCAAGGCAAGGTTCGCGAGGAAACTGGACACAATGCTAGCAGAAACAAACTTCAAACGACGACTCTTATCGATACGATAGAGGAGAACAAGTTTGACGCGTGTATCGGTGGAGCCCGAAGGGACGAAGAGAAGACAAGGGCTAAGGAGAGATTTTTCTCACACAGAGATGATTTCAGCCAATGGGATCCCAAAAATCAAAGGCCAGAACTTTGGAATTTATTCAACGGCAAGCACGCCCCAGATGAACACTTCAGAGTATTCCCATTAAATAATTGGACGGAACTTGATGTTTGGAATTACATCTTAAAAGAAGGAATTGCACTTCCTAGTTTGTACTATTCTCATCAAAGGGAATGCATCAGGAGGGACGGTCAGATTTTGGCTTATTCAGAATACTTAAATCTAAAGGAAGACGAAACTCCAGAAATGATGCAAGTAAGATTCAGAACGCTTGGAGACCTTACAATCACTGGAGCATTTGAAAGCGACGCAGATACAGTTGAGAAAATTATCGACGAAGTCGCGGCTACGAGGATCACAGAAAGAGGCGGTAGAATGGACGACAAAAGAAGTTCTAGCGCAATGGAGGACAGAAAAAAGGCAGGGTATTTCTAATGAGCACATCTACACATCACAACGGATTACTTCGCTTCACTACTGCTGGAAGTGTTGACGACGGAAAGAGCACCCTCATAGGACGACTACTTTACGACTCAAAAAGCATTTTCCAAGACCAAATGGAAGCTGTCGAACAGGCTTCAAAACACAAGGGTCTTGAAGACGCCGATTTGAGCTTATTGACTGATGGATTGCGTGCTGAAAGAGAGCAAGGAATTACCATTGATGTAGCGTACAGATACTTCGCTACTCCAAAAAGGAAGTTCATTATTGCCGACACTCCCGGTCATATTCAGTACACAAGAAATATGGTGACTGGAGCCTCTACTGCTGACCTAGCTATCATATTAATCGATTCCAGAAACGGACTAGTGGAGCAGACGCACAGGCATAGTTTTATTGCTTCGCTTCTTGGATTACAGCACCTTGTTGTATGTGTAAACAAAATGGATTTAGTCGACTATGACGAACAGAGGTATAATGAGCTTGTTTCGGCTTTTAAGAGCTTCAGCTCTCGTCTAGACATTAAGGATATAACCTTTATTCCAATTAGCGCATTGAAGGGAGACAACGTGGTTGACACGTCTTCTAATATGGCTTGGTATGGCGGTTCTACCCTACTCCACCACCTTGAAAATGTTCACGTTGGTGCTGATAGGAATTTGCAGGATTGCAGATTCCCAGTACAATATGTCGTGCGTCCTCAGACAGATGAGCACAGAGACTTCAGAGGATACGCAGGCCGAATCGCGTCAGGGGTCTTCAAAAAAGGGGACGCTGTTGTAGCTCTTCCTAGTGGCCGCGAGACTAATATTGAATCGATTAAATTGGGAGAGGATGATCTCGATTTGGCATTTCCACCTTTAAGCGTGGTGATGACATTGGAGGATGACATAGATCTAAGCAGAGGCGAAATGCTCGTTCGAAAAAACAACCAGCCTGAGATGCTCAATGAGATCGACGCTAAAATTTTCTGGCTAGACTCTCGCCCCCTAAATACTTCTTCGCGATTAGTGGTGCGCCACCTTTCTCAAGAGGTAAGAGCTAAAATCTCAGAGGTACTTTATCGCATCGACATCAACACCCTACACAGGGATGAGGATAACAGAGAAATCGACATGAATGACATTGCGAGAGTGAGGATTAAAACCGCTTCTCCAATTCTTGCCGACCCTTATCGCACTAATCGTACCACTGGTGCGTTTATCTTAGTGGATCCGAGCACGCATGCAACTGTTGCTGCCGGGGTTATTGGATGAGAAAAAAGCTAAGGGACATAATTGTTTTATTTGGACTACTATCTTTTTCAGTTTGCGCTTTAGCCCAAACCGAGAAGGAGCAAGTTCAAATTCTAGGTGCTGGTACCATTGAAAGAGATCCCCTAATCTCCGAGGCTAACCGCCTACTTGGAAATGTAAAACTAGGATTTGGTGATGCCTTTCTTTACTGCGATAGTGCCTACAGATTCGACGACGGGAAATTCGAGGTGTTTAGTAATGTCAAAGTTGTCAATGAACCCTCCACTACCTTATTCGCTGAATACGCAATTCTCAATCCAGAATCCCAAACCATTACAGTAAGAGAGAATGTAGAATTCCTACACGAGGATATGAGTATCAAATGTCCAGTGCTTGTGTATGACATTGAAAACAAACTCGTTAATTACTATCAAAGAGCGCTCTTTGTCGACGGTGAAAAAACCCTCAAGAGCAACACAGGAACATACAGTTCAGAATCGGGAAGACTATACGCTGGAGGAAATGTCATTATTGAAGAGGGCGTAGATTTCATTGCGTCAGATTCTATCGCCATTGACAAGGAGGATAAATACCTCTCTATTTTCAAGCGAACTCACATGGACATCGGTGGTTCATTGATCAACTGTTCCCGAGGCGAATTCAATGGTGATACAGAATCTGGTTGGTTTGCCGGGAGTGCGAGCATCTATGACAATCAAGGATATCTTGCCGGCGACAGCATCGTAGTATCAAAAGAAGATGATGAAGGGTCTGCTTGGGGCAATGTTGTTGTAAGGGATTCAACGCGAACACTTACTGTTACTGGGTCATTTGCGAATCGCACAAATGACATTGAGATTATTCACGGCGATTCAATCACGCCGGCAATTGCAACCAACATTGAAGAGGGAGACACTCTAATTCTAGGGGCAGATAGACTGCGCAAGAGTGAGGATTGGCTCTTCGCCGTAGGCGAAGTTGAATTTAAGCAGGGGGCATTTTCGGGTGATGGTGATTCACTGAGTTGGGATTTGAATGCTGATGAGGTTTGGCTTTTAGGAGAACCAGCAGTTAGGTCAGAAGAAGAAGAATTAACTGGAGATAGCGTAAAAATGATGATTTTAAATAACAAGCCCTCCATCCTTTCTCTAATTGGAAACGCAATGGTGCTCAGCTACACCAACGACACCCTCCAAAACCAAATGATGGGTAAAACCCTCGACGCAAAATTCACTGGAGGGGACATCGATCACGTCGACATCAAGGGCAATGGCAACATCCTCTATTACACAGTTGACGATGCAAATAGCGTAAGCCTCAACAAGGCAACATGTTCGCATATAAAAATGCATTTCCGCAACAGGGAAGTAGAAAGCATCATCCTTCTCAATAGCCCAGAAGGCAGCGTAGAAAAATTAAATTAAAGTCTATTAGTGAAGTGGAAACTTCATCATGTGTTCCTTAACAGCACCTCCAATTCTTGATAAAGATGCATCATCCTCATGGTGGCGAATAGCCTCATCCATCCACTCAACAAGCTGCTCCATATCAGATTCAACCAGGCCCCTAGTTGTTACAGCTGGAGTACCAACTCTCATACCCGAAGTCACAAAAGGAGAACGAGTATCAAAAGGAACCATGTTTTTATTTACCGTGATTTCAGCTTTGCCTAATGCAATTTCAGCGTCCTTTCCAGTGATGTCCTTATTGCGTAGATCGATCAACATAAGGTGGTTATCCGTTCCGCCGCTAATAAGGTTGTAACCTCTATCTACAAATGCCGAAGCCATTGCCTGCGCATTGCTGATAATCTGCTTGCAGTAGTCTTTATAAGCTGGCTTTAGTGCTTCACCGAAAGCAACAGCCTTACCAGCAATCACATGCTCGAGTGGGCCACCCTGCATTCCAGGGAATACACCGCTATCTAGGATGGAAGTGAATGAACGAACATTGCCCTTCATTGTAGTTTTGCCCCAAGGATTTGGGAAGTCCTTGCCTACCATGATAACACCACCTCGAGGTCCGCGAAGAGTTTTGTGAGTTGTTGTTGTTACAACGTGACAATGTGGAAGAGGATCGCGAAGAAGTTTTGCCGCAATAAGCCCCGCAGGGTGGCTCACATCTGCAAGTAAAATAGCCCCAACGCGATCTGCAATTTCTCTGAATCTAGCGTAGTCCCAATCTCTGGCATAAGCTGAAGCTCCGCAAATTATCATTTGGGGTTTCTCCCTCTCGGCAATTTCCGCAACTTTATCCATATCAACTCTACCAGTGTCTTCTTCAACACCGTAGAAAACAGGATTGTACAATTTACCAGAGTAGTTTACTGGAGATCCATGAGTAAGGTGACCACCATGGCTCAAGTCAAATCCCAAAATCTTATCACCAGGATTCAAACAAGCTAACATTACTGCAGAGTTAGCCGATGCACCAGAGTGAGGTTGAACATTTGCCCACTCAGCACCAAACAATTCGCACAATCTATCGATAGCTAATTGCTCTACCTCATCGACAAACTTACACCCCCCGTAATACCTCTTTCTAGGAAGACCTTCCGCATACTTATTTGTAAGTATCGAACCCTGTGCCTCCATTACAGCTTCAGAGGTGAAATTTTCTGAAGCAATTAGTTCTGCTCCTTCTAGTTGACGAGCGTGCTCTTTCTCAATAAGAGCAGCGATTTGAGAGTCGTTTTGGCTTAATGGCATTACTTGTAAATTGTGGTCATCAAAGATATGTCCGATTCAAGTCATAATCATACCAATGAGCTAGCCAAATCTTCTAGCCCCTATCTCCTGCAACACGCCCACAATCCAGTGGACTGGTTGCCCTGGTGCGATGAAGCTTTTACTAAGGCCGCTTCTGAGGAAAAGTTGATCTTCATAAGCATTGGCTATAGCGCTTGCCATTGGTGTCATGTTATGGAAGGCCAAACCTTTGAAGACGAAAAAGCCGCTGAATTCCTTAATAAAAATTTCATCTCCATAAAAGTAGACAGAGAAGAACGTCCAGACGTTGACGCCGCCTACATGCATGCAGTCCAAATCATGACCGGCAGAGGCGGCTGGCCACTGAACTGCATCGCCCTCCCAGACGGTCGCCCCATCTTCGGCGGCACCTACTTCCCCAAAGACACATTTCTCGATCGTCTCTCAAGCATCCTCTCCCTAAAATCAACCCACCCCTCCAAGCTCGAAGAGTACGCCACCAAACTCCAGCAAGGCGTCGCCCTCTCCGACCTAATCTCGGCCCCACCACTCACCGACCTCACCCCCGGCGCCCCATGGCCCCAATCCCTCATCGACTCAACCTCAACCTCGCTCACCACCCAGCTAGCCCAATGGCAATCTCAGTGGGACTCAAACACCGGCCTCTCCCTCGGCGCCCCCAAATTCCCGCTCCCCACTAACCTCGACTTCCTCCTCCATTTCGGCACAACCCAAAACGACGAAAACACCCTAGCCCAAGCCCGCCTCACCCTCGACTCCATGTCCCGAGGCGGCATCTACGACCAGCTCGGCGGCGGCTTCGCCCGTTACTCCACCGACTCCGACTGGAAGGTCCCCCACTTCGAGAAAATGCTGTACGACAACGCCCAGCTAATCACTACCTACTCGCAAGCATACCAAATCTTCAAGGACCCCACCTATAAAAGAGTCGTCTTCCAGACCATAGAGTTCCTCCTCCGCGACCTCGACGACCCGTCGGGCGGATTCCGTTCAGCACTCGACGCGGACACTGATGGCGAGGAGGGTAAATTCTACGTTTGGACTTTAGAAGAACTCCGTCTAGTTCTTTCAGAATCTCAACTCGATCTAGCGGTCAAGGTTTACGAAATCGACGGAAAATCTCATTGGGAACACGGCAAAAACGTACTAATGAAATGGGCCAGTGATGAAGTTCTCGCTAACAGCATAGACCTCACACAAGATGAATTTCAAAAACAATTGGACGAATTAAACTCAACATTATTAAAGCATAGATCGAATAGAACACACCCAGGTCTAGATGACAAGGTTCTCACATCATGGACAGCCCAAACAGTCACAGCATTAAGCACCGCATACCGAGTTTTCCGCAACCAAGACCACATCAATAGAGCAAGAATTGCTCTCGATTTTATTTTAGAAAATTCCGAGGAACAACTTCACCACACTTATCACCCTACAACAGGACACACCATTCCAGGGTTCCTTGAAGACTACGCTTTCACAATCAAAGCATGCATAGATTTTTACGAAGCAACATTTGAACTCAAATATCTTTATTCAGCACGAGACCTCGTGAATATTGCTTTCGATAAATTTTATGATGTGGATCACGGGACGTTTTGGTTTACATCTTCAGATGAAAACAAGCTCTTTGTTCGGAAGCAAGAAAACGACGACAGCGTCTCTCCTTCTTCGAATTCTACCATGGCAATAAACCTATTTAAACTTGGCAAATTCTTCTCACAACCCGATTGGGTTTACAGATCAGACAGAATGATATTATCCGCATGGGACGACACAAGATACTTGAGAAGTTCTACTAATTGGGCTAAAGCATTATTGCACCGAATTGAGCCCTTTTGCGAAATAGTTTTAGCTGCTTCAGACGAAAATACCCTCTATGAAATCCACGAAAAACTAGACCAACATTATATCCCGCAAACCATTGTAACCACAAGTAATTCAGGGACTACTATTCCTTCTTGGGCTCAGGGGAAAATGACTGAAAAAGATTCTAAAATTTACATATGCACAGAGGGTGCTTGTAAGTTACCCTTTGATCGTGTTGAGGATGCCTTTAAAGGTTTAAATTTGAACTTGTGAAGTTCACCAAATACATAGTTTTCTTGTTTGCTTTTGGTTTGGCTTTCCCCGCTCAATCTCAAAATGATGATAAGCCATCTTTGATAGAAAGATTTAGGCTTAAAAGAGATAATCGAAAGGCCAAAAAGCGCGCAAAAGCTGCCTATAAAGAGTGGGAGAAAAATTATAAGCAAAGACAGCACGATCACTACATGATGCAGGACAGTAAAACCAAACAAATGATGCTTGATGGACAAAAACAAGCACGTCGTCAGGTAGGAGGCAGAAGTGACTCATGGTGGAGGAGAGTTAGAAACCGCTTATAATCTGTGGTTTACAGGAATTTTCACACTCTTTCACAAAGGGTATAAAAGGCTTATATTTACGCCTTCTATAGAAACGCCTGAAAAACACCTGTTAATGAAAGGTTTTATATCATTTTTTGCAGCAGTACTCCTAGTAACGAGTGCTGGTTTTGCCCAAGTAGGGGCAGGAACACTTAAAGGAACTGTTACCGACGGAGATTTGGGAGATGCCCTCCCCTTCGCGAGTGTTGTAGTTTTCCTTAACGGTAACCAAGTATCTGGAACAAATACAGACTTCGATGGTAAGTATACAATCAAGCCGATTTCACCTGGTACATACGATGTATTAATCTCTTTTGTAGGATACCAACCTAAAAAGATTACTGGAGTTAAGATTACAGCAAACAAAATTCAGTTCGTAAACGCGGTACTTAGTGCTGGTGTAATGGTAGCTGAAGCTGAAGTTGTTGAATACGAGGTTCCACTTATCGACAAGGATGGTGGGGCGTCGGGTGGTACAGTAAGTCGTGAAGACATCGACAAACTTCCTGGTCGTTCTGCTACTTCTATCGCAACTACAGTTGCTGGTGCTAGTACAGCTGGTACAGGTGGAGGAATCTCGATCCGTGGTGCTCGTAGTTCATCAACATGGGTATACATAGACGGAATTAAAGTACGTGGATCATCAGCCCTTCCTAAATCTGCAATTGAGGAAGTACAGGTTGTAACAGGTGGTATTCCAGCGAACATTGGTGACGCAACAGGTGGTGTAATTAACATCTCACTTCGTAACTCAAGCCGCAAGTGGTTTGGAGGTGGTGAGGTAATTACTTCAGGTGTACCAGTAGGAAACGATAAGGTCGTTGGACTAGACAAATTTGGTTATAACCTAGCAGAGGGTGTTGCATCGGGTCCTATTCTATTCCGTAAGAATGACAAGGGTGAAAAGACAGATCCATTATTGGGTTTATTCCTTTCTGGTAACTACACATACCAACAAGATCCAAGACCAACATTTGGGGGTGTATACAAAATTACTGACAATGCTCGTCAAGCAATTATTGATGACCCTCTTGAACCAAACATTAGTTCTTCAGGCGAGGTAAACGGTGCGCTTTACAACAGTGATTTCTTACTTCCAGATTATGACAACAACGGCAATCCTATTTTAGGAACTGGTGACTTTGAAAAAGTTGATACTCGATTAAACGTATCAACACAAAGTGCAAACCTTGTTGCAAAACTTGACGTTAACACTAATGAAACTACAAGTTTAACATTTGGAGCAACAGCTTCAGGGGGAAGGTACAATTCATCTAGTTATGCTAACTCATTGATGAACTGGGACAACAACAACCTCTACACAAATTTTGATTGGAGAGCATACGCTAAGTTCAGCCAAAGGTTTATTAACGAAGAAGATGATGCCAGCACACTTAAAAACATGTTCTACCAGATCATGTTCGACTACAGTGAAACAAACGGCAAAACTCAAGACATATCACATGATGATAATTTCTTCCGCTATGGACATGTTGGTGAGTTTACTGTTCACAATAGAAATTCTTACTCATATAATCCTTCAACTGGACGTTATGTTCACAATGGTTGGGAGGACACTCTAGTAGAATTTTCGCCTTCTATTCACAACGAAGATTTAACGGCAATCAACGAGCAATATTTTGATCTGTTTGATCAAGAGCCATATAATCCATTTGTAGATGGGCCATATGAGAGCCTGTTAGCTGTTCAGAATGGTAATGCCCTTTTAAATGGACAAACACCATCTAGTGTATACGGCCTTTGGACTTTCCCTGGGTTGCAAGGAGATTCTTATTCTATTTTTAATAACAACCAGATACGTTTTAGTGCAGCGGGTTCGGCAGATATTGGAGATCATGCTTTCCAACTTGGTTTTGAAGTAGAGAAAAGAAGAGATGCATTCTTCTCGCTTTCTCCTATAGGCTTATGGACACTAGCGCGTTTATTTACAAATTCACACATTAAAGAGTTAGATCTTAACGATTCTACTATTACAAACATTGGTACTGAATACTATGTAACATACGGACGTTTACTTGGTGACAATCAGTTTGCATTTGATAGAAACTTGAGAGAAAAGTTGGGCCTAGATACAAATGGCACAGACTTCATTCAAATTGACCAGTTAGACCCTGATTTTTTAAGTCTAGACTTGTTCGGCGCTGACGACCTTCTTAATCAGGGTAACAACCTTGTCAACTATTCTGGTTTTGACGCATGGGGTAACCCATTAACTGGTGATCGACCTACCATTGACAACTTCTTTAATGACAAGAATAATCAGGGAGATTTATTAAGGCCAATCGCTGCTTATGAACCTGTATACATATCTGGTTATGTAATGGATAAATTCACATTTGATGACATCATCTTTAATGTGGGTGTACGTGTTGATCGATTTGACGCAAACCAGAGCGTACTTAAAGATCCTTATGTAATTGGTGATTCACGTACTGTAGCAGATATTACTGAGGATTTAATTAACAACGAACTTGGTGGTGAATTAATCATCCCAGATAATATTGGAAGTGACTATGTTGTCTACGTTGATGCAATTGAAAACCCTAATGCAGTGGTTGGATATCGTGATGGCGACACTTGGTATAACTCTGTTGGTGCAGAAATAAACGATCCAGACATTCTTGCTGTAAACGAACCATACCCAGCTCCATGGTTAAAGGAACAGGACAATGGTGAAGAAGGTATACAATTGACATCTTCTGCCTTTAGAGACTATGTTCCTGCAGTAAACATAATGCCTCGTATTTCTTTCTCATTTAACATAAGTGATGAGGCCGTTTTCTTTGCTCACTATGACATCTTAACACAGAGACCTACTTCTAACAATAGATTCTCTCCTATTGACTACTTATTTATCCAAAGTAGAAACAACCTAATTTCAAACCCTGATCTAAGACCTGAGAAAACTATTGACTACGAGCTTGGTTTCCAACAAGTACTTACAAAAACTTCTAGTTTAAAGATTAGCGCATACTATAAAGAGATGCGTGATATGATCCAGGTAAGGAACTTTACAGGAGCATATCCTCGTCCATATAGAGCGTTTGGTAACTTAGACTTTGGTACAGTAAAAGGTTTCACTGTAGGTTATGACCTACGTCGTACAGGAAATGTAAGAATGAATGCAAACTACACTTTACAGTTTGCTGACGGTACTGGTTCTACTACTTCAACTGCACTTGCATTAATTAACGCAGGTCTTCCGAATCTACGTTCTATTACACCTCTTAATTACGACCAACGACACAGATTTGTTGCAAACATTGATTACAGATACGGATCAGGCGATCAATACGATGGTCCTGTAATTGGAAATACTCAATTGTTTGCCGATATGGGGCTGAACTTGATTGCAAATCTTGGTTCTGGAACTCCTTATACTGCATCGACAATTGCTACTCCTATAACTGGAGAGATTAGCCCTTCAACTGAAGGTAGTATTAATGGTTCACGTCTTCCATGGCAGTTTAACATGGACATAAACCTTGACAAAAATTTCACCATTAAAATGGGTGGTGATGATGACAAGGCCAAAGAAATTAACATGAATCTTTACCTATGGATTGGTAACCTACTAAATACTCAGAACATCAACTCTGTATACAGATACACTGGTATTTCTAACGATGATGGTTACTTAGCCGCAGCTCAATACCAACCTCTAATCAACAGTCAGAATAGTCCTGACGCATTTAGAAACTACTACTCAATGTATGTAGATAATCCGTTTAACCTTGGCCTTCCAAGAACAGTTCGTTTGGGTCTAAAGTTTGACTTTTGATAAGAGAAACCTCAAATGCTTGATACACACATGAAACGCATTTATTCAATATTAGTGATTGCACTCCTAGCAGCTCAACCAGCTCTAGCATATAAATATGTCGGAGACAGTGGCCCAGGAGGAACAGATAATAACGATGCAGTTGAGGCATTGCCACAACTACGTGCATCAGCTTGTGCCCCAGCTACCGCTCTAAGAGATATAGAGTGGAATAACGTCAAGGCTCTAATTGAAACTGGTGGATCTCTTTGGCAAGACAGAGCGACATCGCAAGCTTCATACCTAGTACCTAAAGCTGGTTGTGCAAGTTCACTTTATGCTGGAGCTTTATGGATGGGAGGAATTTCTCCTGACCAACAGTTAAAGCTAGCCGCTCTTACTTTCCGTTCTGGCAATGACTTTTGGACGGGTCCACTTACAAATGATGGAGGTGCAGAAGTATCGGAAAGCACGTGTCAGCAATATGACAAATTCTTTATCTCAACTAGAGCTGACGCCCAACTACACAGAGCATATTTTGATGCAGCATTGGCTGGTACAATTGAAGAGGAATTCCCAGATGGATATACTATCCCTCCATATTTCAGTGAATTTCCAGCGCATGGTTTACCCGAATTAAACCAAGATTACAATTTAGGTCCATTTATGGATTATGATGGGAATGGTCTCTACGATCCAAATCAGGGAGACTATCCATGGTATGACTTCCTCAGTGAAATTGATTGTAAAGAGCGTAGACGTGAGGATATTGTTCCTCTTTACGGTGACAGAAATTTCTACTGGATCTTTAACGATAAAGGTAACGTTCACTCTGAATCTCAAGGAGAGCCAATTGGAATGGAAATCCGTGCTCAGGTTTTCCAATTCTCTACAAACGACGAGGTGAATAATATGACCTTCCACAACTATGTACTAATTAATCAGGGTACACAAACTCTTGGAAATACTTACTTTGGGGTTTGGGTTGATGCTGATGTTGGAACTGCTACAGACGACTACGTAGGATGTGATGTACAACGTGGACTTGGTTACGCATATAACGGTGATGCTAACGATGAGCCTTCTAATAGTTCTTGTGGATACTTAGACCAAACTCCTGCGGTAGGTGTTGACTTCTTCGAGGGACCATACCAAGATGCAGATGAGATTGATAATCCTTTAACAACAGTATTTACTGATGCAATAGATTCATTGGGTATCCCTTATGGTGGTATTGGTATTGGTTATGGCGATGGTGTAGTCGATAATGAGCGTTTTGGTATGCGTCGCTTTGTATACTACAATAACGGCGGAAACAGCATCAATGGTGAGCCAACAACTCCCGTACATTATTACAACTACATGAATGGTTATTGGAAAAATGGCCAAAAGATGGCGCATGGAGGTGATGGAGTTAGTGCAGCAACTGGTGCGAATCTAGATATTCCAGCTGATTACATGTTCCCCGGAGAAACTGATCCATATAATTGGGGTACTCAAGGAATCACAGTTGATGATTGGTCAGAGGTAACTGCTGGCAATCCACCTGCTGATAGACGATTCATTCAGTCTGCAGGTCCTTTTACTCTTGAACCTGGTGATTACAATAATATCACTATGGGGATTGTGTGGGCACAGGGAACATCTGGTGATCCTCTTGAGAGTGTGAGTTTAATGCGTCAAGCTGACGATAAAGCTCAAGCTCTTTTCGACAACTGTTTTGAAATTGTAAGTGGACCTGACGCTCCAGATGTAACAATTCAGGAACTTGAAAACGAGCTTATTCTATACCTAGAGAACAACAATGCTCTGTCAAACAACTTCAATGAAGAATACGTGATGTTTGATCCAGGTATTCCTAAATTCAATGTTGACGGTGAGTTATACGATAGTTTAACTCGTTCGTACACTTTCCAAGGGTACCAGATTTACCAACTCTTTGACGAAACTGTAAGTGCTGCTGAATTAGGCGATATTGAAAAAGCTAGATTGATTTTCCAATGTGATAAAGCAGATGATGTTGATCTTGTAATCAACAATATTCAAGATTCTGAAATGGGGATTCCTGTTCCTACTCTAATGGTCAATGGTGAGAATGAAGGTGTTCAACACAGCTTTAGAATTACTACTGACGCCTTTGCTCAAGGTGATAACAGGTTAGTCAACCACCGTACCTACTACTTCCTGGCTCTAGGTTATGGATACAATA
>PBNL01000029.1 GCA_002723115.1 Methanobacteriota archaeon
AAAGGATGGAGAACAGCGACATAAATTTTGTGTTTGCAAAGAGCTGAGTAAACTCATAAGCCCAAGCGTCAGGTCCAGTTAATACCTCTTCAGCCGTTGGGTTCAAATAATTCGATCCAACCATGGCGAAGCTTATCATGTTCATCACAAAAATTCCAAGAAGAGCAAATCCTCGAAGTACATCGAGGGATACTATTCTATTTGCTGTTGGTGTTGCTGTTTGTGTCATTTCAATTCCCTAAATTTTAAACTCACTGAATTCACACAGTGCCTTGTGTTTTTCTCTGTAAAACCTTCGCCTTCAAATACGTGGCCTAGATGACCATCGCAATTTGAACAACAGATTTCTACTCTGATCATTCCGCCAGAAGTGTCTCTATACCGTTTGACCGCACCTTCGATTTCGTCGTCAAACGAAGGCCAACCGCATCCTGAACTGAATTTAGATTCAGACCTGTAGAGATCCTCGCCACAGGCCCTGCAGCTGTAAACGCCAGCCTCGTAATGGTCGTTGTACTTGCCTGAAAAAGGCCTTTCAGTTCCTTTATCTGCAATCACGTGTTTCTCCTGTGGCGTCAGGCCAGCAATGAATCTTTCTTCCACTATTCGATGATGATTTGGCGAATGATTCTGTGGTTGTTTTGGCTTACTTCTACCGTGTATGGACCAGAAGTCCATCCGCTTGTGCTGATTTGAATGATGTCGGAATTCATCACACCAGACCAAACAAATCGCCCACTACCATCCCTCACAACTACTAGATCACCTGACTCAGCTTCAAGAGTGAATTCTGAGCTTGCCGGATTGGGGTAAATGTTGATGTCGTGGGGTTGTGGTTGTCGGATTTGGTTTACTCCATCGATAACTTCAAATACTAGGTCTTCATCACCCTCTTGGTAGCCAGTGTAGATGAAATAAACGAGGAACATTTCGTCTACAGTAAGTGAGCCGTTGTAAACGTATATAGGAGGGTCATTAGGATTGTCCTCATTCCAGGAAGTGTTGTCGTAGACTCCCTCAGTGAAGAATTTAGATCCGACTGGAAAGTGAACAGGGCTAAGGAATCGGTAGTAGAATTGCCATTCAAAATCCCATTGTGGAATGTCGATAAGAGGAATAGAATCACCCTCGGGATTCTCCATCCAAACCTTGTAGGATTTACCAAGTAAATGCATGTGAGGGCAAATGCTCAAAATGGTCATGTCGTTTGAAAAGGGTGCTCCCTCTTGATGGAAGGTTACAACTTCATTTGGAGGGATAACTAGAGGTCCGTCAGTCATGTTCCCAGTTCCTAATAACCAGCCAGCATATACAGTTCTAATTTCTTCTAGAGGCTCGTCAACCCATTCGAGGTTCATTACGGTTTCGTCTATCTCTCCTGCAAAATCAGGTCCGTAGTGAATTTCGATAACGAGATCTGCTCCTGGAGGAACGGGAATTCCCCATCCGTCAGGGTAGCGACACGGAAGTGCTCCTGGTTGCCATGCATTGATGTACGTTGTGTTTGTAGGCCATCCCGTGCTTCCATTAAAGCCTGGCAGTGGGTCAGTCATATCGTACTGCCAAGATGAGCCAGTCACGTCGACGAAAATGTCTGCATGGTGAACGGCAGCTTCAAGGTCTGGCATCACTTCAACGGCTTGGATGTATTTCACTTCTTCGAAATCGGTAGGGATTACGAACCACCTGTATTCCTCGTTATTGCTCTGAAGTGTATAAGGGGGGATGGCAGCGACAAAGTCTAGGGACTCTAGGTTTGATCCATCGGGAAACACAGGCTCTTCAACAACGACTGATTCGTCGCCATAGGCCATTCCTGTTTCGTACCACTCCTGGAAGGTAGCTACCTCTTCGTCTGTCAGGTAATTTTCGCCTACAAAGTGATTGTAATTAGGGTCAGCAGGCCAAGGCGGCATTTCGCCATCCTGCATTGCGTGAAGATCCTCGCTAGCGGTGAAAAACACATCCTCGTAGCTCATCAGTGGGAAAGGGCCTGCGCCACCCTCGTGGTGACATTTAGCGCAGTGATCGTGTACGAGTGGAGCGATGTCGTCCACCCAAGTCGGTAGTTGCGTCCAACCCTGAAAACCCAACAGCATGGTAACAAAAAATGCCTTTAAACTCTTCATCACCTGTAATGTACTGTAAATTGTGCTTATGTCAATTGTGATTCGACCTGGAGTTGTAGAAGACCTACCTGAAGTGGTGGATATGATCCGTGAGTTGGCGGATTACGAGAAGTCACTGGAACAAGTAGAAGTCACCGCTGATATTTTGGAGAAGGACGGCTTTGGGGATCACCCATATTTTTGGCTTACAATAGCAGAGAAGGATGGTGAAATAGCGGGACTAGCATTCTATTTCATCAGGTATTCCACATGGAAGGGAAAGACCCTATATCTCGAAGACTTCGTAGTCAAAACCAAATTCCGCAGACAAGGCATCGGCACAGCACTATTCAACGACCTAAAGCGGAAAGTAGCTGAAGAAAACCTAGCAGGATTGGTTTGGCAAGTTCTCGATTGGAATCAGCCAGCGATAGACTTTTACAGAAAGCACGGAGCGTCAATAAGTTCCGATTGGCTTGACGGAAAATTGTAGCAAAGGGGCAACCCTCGCAAAACTTCCACGTCTTTAAAGTAGATGGAAACATCTCATGCCTGAAGCTGTATCAAGGGCTTCTCTCTAATCACCTTTTGTTTAATCTTAAAACCTCATTGCCATGATGTACGTGCTATTCCTATTCGTAGTTTTTTCTTTTGTTGCTTTCGTTGAAACTTGTTGGGAGGATGAGCTTTGGCGCGAAGAGGTTAGATGCAAAAGGAGTGAGGATGACAAATTTTAGGTTACATCCTTTTCTAATCATTTCACTCCTTTTTCTTGCTTCCAATTCACACGCCCAGCTTACTGGATGTGCTAATATTGATTTGGGATCTGATCATATGATTGAGTGCGATGAAGAGTGCATTACTCTAGAAGCTAACGTTGTTGAGGTAGGCCAAACCACCCAATACACCGTCTCGCCCATCATTCATGCGCCACCATTTCCGTACGACCAAGGGACTTCGGTATTTGTAGGCCAAGACGATATTTGGAGCGACATAGTCAACCTGCCTTTTGATTTCTGCTTCTTCGGAAACACATTCGATCAAATAGTAGTCGGCGCCAACGGAGTTCTCTCCTTCGACACCTTCCTAGCAGGGGGAAACTGTGCGTGGCAGTTCAGCCAAAGCATGCCCAACACCACAGGCGTGCCCTACAGAAATTCCATAAATGGCGCCTACCACGACATCGACCCCTCAGTCGGCGGCGAAATCCGATTCGCGGTCATGGGCACCTACCCATGCCGAACCTTCGTAGTCAACTTCGACCAGGTTCCGCATTACCAGTGCAACAGCATTTACACAACCCAGCAGATCGTCCTTTATGAGACCACAAACATCATTGACGTCTTCATCAAGGACAAACCCATCTGTACTTCATGGAACAACGGTAACGCAGTCATTGGAATCCAAAACACTACTGGCACCCAGGGCTACGTCCCACCAAATAGAAACACAGGACAGTGGTCTGCCTCTCAAGAGGCATGGCGCTTCTCGCCAAGCGGTGCGAACGCTTATGAGATCACTTGGTTCGACGAGTCTGGAACGCAGATAGGTGAGGGGGATAGTATTGAGGTTTGTCCTACAGAATCCACATCATATTCAGCTGAAGTGGTGTACGAGGCATGCAATGGAACACAGGTCTCAGAATCAGACCAAATCAACGTAGAAGTCATAGACCTCACCACGACTTCACTGACAACCATAGTCACGTGCGATCCATTTTCTTGGAACAACGTCATGTACAATTCCACGGGAATTTACACCCACACGACAACCAATTCAGCTGGTTGTGATTCCATTGCAACTCTCGATTTGACGGTCAACTTGGACACGTACACCATCAATTCAGCGGTATCGTGTGAACCGTACTTTTGGTCTGGGCAGTTCTATGACCAAACAGGCGTATACCAAGTCGTCAATCCAAGTTCTACTGGTTGCGACAGCATAAGCACGCTTGAGCTAACCATGGTTGAGCCATCTGTTTCCACGACTATTATTGAAGAGTGTGTTTCATACGATTGGAATGGCACTACATACTCTCAATCTGGAACGTTTGAATACCAAACCACTGGCTACCTAGGCTGCGATAGTACGGCGATTTTAGATTTAACAATCCTAGACCCAACAACGTCAAACTCGTTTGCGTCAGAGTGCAATTCTTACAATTGGAATGGAACCAACTACACTCAATCTGGAACCTACACTTTTCAGACAACAAACTCAGTTGGATGCGACAGTACGGCGACTCTTAATTTGATCATTCTAGAACCCACATTGTCGAGGGCTTTAGTTGAAGAATGTGTTTCATACGATTGGAATGGAACCACCTACACCCAGTCTGGCACCTACACTTTTGCAACCACAAATGCTGTCGGTTGCGATAGCATTGCGACCCTCGACTTGAGCATACTTGAGCCAACTGTTTCGACGACTTTAGTTGAAGAGTGCGTCTCTTACAATTGGAATGGCACGACCTACACCCAGTCTGGTACTTACTCCTTCCAGACAGCAAATGCAGCAGGATGTGATAGTACAGCTAACCTCAACCTGACCATACTTGAGCCATCATACTCGACTACCTCAGTAGAAGAATGCGTTTCTTACGTTTGGAACGGCGAGAACTACAACCAATCAGGAACCTACACATTCCAAACTACAAATGCTGCAGGTTGCGATAGTACAGCTACTCTCAACCTAGTAATATTAGAACCGACAACTTCGTCTACTGATGTTGAGGAGTGCATCTCCTACACTTGGAACGGATCAACATACACTCAGTCTGGAGCCTACACTTTTGCAAGCATTAACGCCGCAGGCTGCGATAGCACAGCGACGCTAAATCTTACAATACTAGAGCCGTCAAGTTCATCAACTACTGTTGAAGAATGTGTATCATACGATTGGAATGGCTCGACTTACACCCAATCTGGGACCTACGAATACAACACCCTCAACGCCGCAGGTTGCGACAGCACTGCTACGCTCAATCTGACAATCCTAGAACCTACATCTTCTACGACGGACGCCTCTGAGTGCATGTCTTACGATTGGAATGGAGAAACTTACTTTATGTCTGGGACATACACTTACCAGACTGCTAACGCCGCTGGTTGCGATAGCACTGCCACTCTCAATTTGACAATATTGCAATCTTCTGCATCGACTACGACAATTGAAGAATGCGTGTCATACGACTGGAATAACACAACATACGATCAATCAGGAACGTACGTCAACACTTCAATAAACTCTGATGGTTGCGATAATACTGAAACGCTATTCTTAACAATTGTAGAACCGACATATTCATACACAGCCCAAACCTCTTGCGAACAATTCAATTGGAACGGAGCAAATTACACCCAAAGTGGAACTTACACCTTCCAAGCAACAAATGCTGCAGGATGTGACAGTACTGCTACGCTGGATTTAACCATCACCCAGCCCACTACTTCTTACACCACAATTTCAGCCTGTGAAAACTACAATTGGAACGGTGAGACCTACAGCGTGACAGGGAACTATACTCACTTTACGACGAATGCAATGGGGTGCGATTCTGTAGCATATTTGGACTTAACTGTTGGATATCCAACTACTTCGCTTGCAATAATCGATGCTTGCGGAGAGTACACTTGGAATGGTGATACTTATGCTGAAACGGGGATTTACACATATATGACGACTAATTCGATGGGGTGCGATTCGATTGCTTCATTGGATTTGTATGTGAACGAGGTAAATGAAACGAGCGCTACTGTGGAGAAGGAGGCTTGCGAGGAATTCACTTGGAATGATATCACTTTTACTGAAAGTGGAGAGTATAGTTTTACTAGCCCAAACTCTTGGGGTTGCGACAGCACCACTACTTTAATTTTAACGATTCACTCTGATAGAGTGTTCATTCCCAACTCTTTCACTCCTGATAACGATGGAGTAAATGATGCATTCTTTCCAGTAAGCCAAGACGTACAAATGGAGCAGTTCATGGTTTACAACAGGTGGGGCGATGTGGTACATGAGGCAGGTGAGGTTGAAGAGGTTTGGGATGGCACTTCCATGGGTGGGCAGTACATGTGTCCCGACGGAGTGTACACCTATAGGGTCGTATACAGATGTCTGGCGGCGGTGCACGAAAAGTTTGGCCACGTGAATCTCTTCAGGTAGAGTGCTTATCTTTGAGATTATGGAATTACTCCCACTCAAAGCTCTGCATATAATTTTCATTGTGACTTGGTTTGCTGGACTGTTCTACATTGTTAGACTTTTCATCTATCAACGCGAAGCCCAAGACAAACCCGCTCAAGAAAGAGACATTCTTACAAAGCAGTTTAAGTTGATGAGTCGCAGGCTGTGGAGGGGGATAACTTGGCCTTCAGCAATATTGACAGCGATCACTGGGCCGTGGCTTTTGATGAAATTACCAGGTTACCTAGACCAACCCTGGATGCACCTCAAGCTCACTCTTGTAGTTCTATTGTACGCATATCACTTGTACTGCCACAGAGTATTCACTCAACAGCAGGATGATAAGTACACGCTGGATTCTACTCAATTGAGAATTTGGAATGAGGTGGCAACTCTCTTCCTTTTTGCAATTGTTTTCCTTGTTGTGTGCAAAGGCCTAACTAACTGGTACATTTACGGAGGAGGTATCGCAGCTCTAGCAATAGCTCTGCTTGTAGCAATCATCGTTTACAATCGCAGGCTTAAATAGTCATTGAAAACACCCTCGTTTGAGGTGCTTTTCTTATCAGATGTAGGTCAAACGCCATACAGACATTCCTGATAAATGGCCTTCCCACTTCGTGTACTTTCAGGTAATCCGCGCCGATCTCTATCAGCCCGTCGTCCTCCATTTCGCGTAGCCTTGATAGGGTGTCGCCGAGCTCTGGGAACTGCATTGATGGGTCGCTGAAGTCGGTTCGGAAATGGCACATGATGTTGAGGATGTGCTTGCGGATGATTAGGTCTTCAGCGCTCAATTTATGGCCCCTGAAGATGGGGATTTCGCCGCCATTTACGATTTGTTCGTAGCCTTCGACAGTCTTGGCGTTTTGGGCAAAACCGTACCAGGAATCGCTGATTGAGGACATGCCGAGGCCTATCATCAATTGGGTTTTGCCTGAAGTGTAACCCATGAAATTTCTATGGAGGGTTTTTTCCTCCACCGCCTTGTATAGGCCATCGCTTTTCAGGGCGAAGTGATCCATTCCAATCTCTTCATAACCAAGCTCTAAGAACCGCCTCTTGCCAAATTCATATAGCTCGCGCTTTACTTCATCCACAGGCAGATCAGCCTCGCTATAGCCCCTTTGGCCTAATCCCTTGATCCAAGGAACATGGGCATAGCTATAAAACGCAATTCGCTCCGGCATAAGCGCCGCAGTCTTCTCAATGGAATCAGCAATACTATCAATAGTCTGATGAGGAAGTCCAAACACCAAATCATGACTAATCGAAGTGTATCCCACCTCGCGACTCTTATTAGTCACCTCCTTCACTTGCTCAAAGCTTTGGATGCGGTTGATGGTTTTTTGGACTTTAGGGTCATAATCCTGCACCCCAAAGCTGTTCCTCCTAAACCCAAGCTCATAAAGCTTCCTCAAATGCTCAACAGTAGTATTATTTGGATGCGCCTCAAAGCTAAACTCATAATTCTCAGTCCTCTCAGCCTTCTCCATAATCCCACTGATCAACCTATCTAAGTTCTCAGGGCTGAAAAACGTCGGCGTTCCACCACCCAAATGAATCTCCTTCACCCTCGGCACCCCACCAAGCAATTTCAAATAAAGATCCCACTCCTTCAGAACAGCCTCGATATACGGAGACTCGACGCTGTGCCTTTTTGTGATGCGCTTGTGACAGCCACAAAATGTACACAAGCTCTCACAAAACGGCAGGGGTATGTACAAGCTAATCCCCTCTGAATCATTACTCTCATCAAAAGCTCTCTTTACACTAGCCTTCCACTGATCCTTAGTAATGCCCTCCTCACTCCAATACGGAACAGTGGGGTAGGACGTATACCTTGGTCCAGGGATATTGTATTTCTGAATGATACTTTGCAAGGTTTAGGCTTTTAAAAGCCTCACGGCGTCTCTTGAAAAATAAGTGGCAATCAAATCTGCACCAGCCCTCTTAAAGCTCAACAGGCTCTCCATGATCGCTGCATCCTCATCTATCCATCCCTGCGCAGCCGCTGCCTTAATCATAGCGTATTCACCACTCACATGGTACACGCTCACCGGCACCTCTGACTTCTCCTTAACCCTGCACACCATATCCAAATACGGCAGCCCTGGCTTCACCATAACCATATCAGCTCCCTCTTCAATATCTAACAATGCCTCCTTCACGCCCTCGATTGCATTTGCAGGATCCATCTGATAAGTCTTCTTGTCCCCAAATCCCGGAGCACTATCCAATGCATCCCTGAACGGACCATAAAAACTAGAGGCATACTTAGCACTGTAACTCATTATCCCAGTATTCTCAAACCCCTCAGCATCCAACCTCTTCCTTATCGCCCCGATTCGGCCATCCATCATATCGCTTGGTGCAACAAAATCGGCCCCAGATTTAGCATGGCTAAGCGCCATTTCCGCCAAAACCTCAACAGTCCCATCATTCATGATCTCCCCATCCACAACTATCCCGTCGTGCCCAAACGAAGAGTACGGATCCAACGCAACATCAGTCATCACCACCATCCCCGGCACCGCCTCCTTAATCGCGCGCACGGACTCCTGCATAAGCCCGCCATCATTTACGGCCTCCGTCCCGGCATTATCCTTCAGCGAGTCATCCACCTGCACAAACAGCAACACCGACTTCAACCCCATATCCCAAAGCTCCTTCACGTCCTCCACTGTCAAATCCAGACTCTTCTTCCAGTAACCCGGCATCGACGGAATCTCCTTCTGCTGCCCCTCACCCTCGAGAATGAAAAGCGGTGTCATCAGGTCGTTCATGCTAAGTCTGTTTTCAGCCACCAAATCTCGAAGTGCGGCACTCTTCCTTAATCTTCGTGGTCTCTTCATCATGACTTGTAATTTTTCACTGCGTTTACAAATGCTTGGGCGTGTTCTACTGGAATGTTTGGCAGGATTCCATGCCCGAGGTTCGCGATATATCTATCCTTCCCAAACCCATCAATCATCTCCTTCACACCATGCTCAATTTCCTGAATAGGAGAGAGCAGCCTTGAGGGATCGAAATTTCCCTGAAGAGTAACGCTGTTATTCGTCCATTTTCTTGCTAGATCAGGTGTAACTGTCCAGTCCAAACCCACAGCACTCGCCCCGCTTGTCGACATTTTGTCTAGCGCAAACCAACATCCCTTACCAAACACGATCACCGGAGCCTCATCCTTCAGTGCATCCACAATTTGCTGGATATACCTCCATGAAAACTCCTCGTAATCCTTTGGAGCGAGCATTCCGCCCCAACTGTCAAAAACCTGAACGGCATCAACGCCGTTTCTAACCTTAGCCTTCAGATACTTGATTGTAGTGTCAGTCATCTTTTGGAGTAGCGCGTGTGCAGCTTCGGGTTGCGAGAAGCAAAAGCCCTTAGCCTTGTCGAAGGACTTAGATCCCTGTCCCTCTACGGTGTAGCATAAAATAGTCCAAGGCGATCCTGCAAAACCTATCAATGGCACCTCGCCATCCAACTCCGCCTTAGTCATCCTTATGGCATCCATCACATAGCCCAATTCCTCCTCAACGTCAGGAACTACAACTTTATTCACGTCAGCAGCAGTCCTTACTGGGTTCTCTAGCCAAGGACCAACACCAGCCTTCATCTCAAACGGCACGTTCATCGCTTGTGGAACGACAAGGATGTCAGAGAACAGAATGGCAGCATCCGTGCCTACTTGTTCAATGGGCATCACAGTGATTTCAGTTGCCAATTCGGGAGTTCTGCAGCGGGTGAAGAAATCGTATTTGGCCTTGAGCTTCATGAAGTCAGGTAGATAGCGGCCAGCCTGGCGCATCATCCAAACGGGAGGCCTCTCTACGGTTTCTCCTTTAAGCGCTCTTAGAAATAAGTCGTTCTTCATTTCAATTCTTCTATTGCTGTAGTTACTACAGATTCTATGCTTGTGTTATCTGACACAACGATTTTGTCGCCGTGCTTCAATGCTTCTGATTTGGTAGTTTCTCCGATGCAAACAGCTATTCCCTTGTGAGTATTGCAGCTGTAGAAACTCTCAACTGTGCTTGGGCTGTAGAAAAGGACAGCGTCAAACTCGCCTTCTACCTGGGTAGGTGTTAATTCCGTATCGTAGGCTTCTAGAATTTCTAATTCTTTTCCTAGAGCATCGAAACTCCTTTCAACGTCTGGCATTCTTCGCGATCCGCAAACAAAAGTTGCTTTGTCGTAATTGCCAGCAACAAACTCTGCCATTGCAGCAGAATTCTCAAAAACCTTAGATACCTCGCCTCCGTTTTTTTCTATTGCTTTAGATGTTTTAGCGCCGACGCAGAAGATGGTTTGGTCTTTTAGATCTAAACCCTCCAATGCATTTTTACTGCTAATCATAACAACATCGTTGCTAATACTGGCGTGCGCCTTGCGAGCAATGTCTATAAAGTCGCTCTCAACCAACTCATAACCAGCTGCTATCACACGATTGCTCAACTCCACAGGCAAAATCTTGGTCGACAAAATCCTCCCCTTTAAAAAGTGCTTCCTTATATCAGCCATTAGCTCATAGCCTCCATTTTCAAGTAGCTCCAAAGCAGCCTCAGCTCCGCGATCAGCAGATGCATCGTCCCACTGCTTCTCAACTCTCAACTCTTCAGTCCCGCAAAGTGAATTCAGCACACCTGTGAATTTAACGGATCCGCCAGACACCTCAGCCAATGCCCCAATTGGCGCAGTACATCCGCCCTCTAGAGTCCTCAAAAAAGCCCTCTCAATACTCACTGCTAATTGAGAATCTTCGTGATTTAGTTTGCCGAAAATAGACTTCAACTCTTTGTTTGATTCTAGTCCAACTATCATCAATGCTCCCTGAGCTGGTGCTGGAACCATCCAATCGAGAACGTCATAATTGTCGGGAAGCACATTAATGCGCTCAAGACCAGCCTTGGCAAAAATTGCTCCTCGCCACTCGCTAGCATATAGCTTTTCAAGGCGAGTGTTTACGTTGCCGCGAATGCCCACTATTTCGTGAGTGGGGTTTCGGTGAAGCCATTGTGCTTTCCGGCGAAGGCTGCCTGTTGCTACGACTTGACGGTTTTCAATGTCACTACATGGTTTGGCTAGTATGTCTCGGACTTCGCCGCGTTCTAGGACGGCGTATTCAGATATGCCTTTGGGTAGGAGGGTAGGTACGTCCTTCATGCTGTGCACAGCTAGGTCGATATCACCATGAAGAAGAGCAACGTCTAAAGCCTTAGTAAACACGCCAGTTACTCCAAGCTCGTAAAGTGGTTTGTCGAGAATGACATCTCCCTTGGACTTGATTTTAACGATCTCGCAATCCAAACCCAAACCCTCTAGCAAACCCTGAACTTTCTCGGACTGCCAAAGCGCCAGCGAGCTCTCCCTGCTGCCTATCCTGATCATCATGCTAGTTGGTCTAACTTGAAAATGTCTTGAATTGCTTCAATCTCAGTTTCAGGTTTAGTGCTTTCGTTACGCAAGTGATTTGCGATTTGTCCAGTGATTTTTTGGACGAGTTTGTCAGTAACAGCGATAATGTTATCGTGTTGAGAGCTGTCTACAGTTTTGAGCATTTTGTCTAGCTCGTTGTCCTTGTACGTCTTCAGCCTGCTGTTTAATGCGTGCAATACAGGAACGATTTTGCGAGAATCTTGCCACTCTACAAATTCAGCGTATTCTTCCTTGAGAATGTCAAGCGCTTGTGGAAGATGAGTTAATCTGTCTGCAAGTACTTGGTTCGCAATCTGGCTGAGTTCATCCAAATGGATCAATTCCACATTTTCCAAGTCGTCTGAAGAAGGTTCAACATTTCTAGGAAGACTTAGGTCGAGAATCAAAATGGGCTTTGAGCGCCCCGCCAGCATGTTGCTAGTAATTGTTGGAACTTGTGCTCCTGTAGCAACAAATGCAATATCTGAGGTATTTAGCTCTTCTTGAAGATTTGCAATATCCTTGCATATAACACTGTACTTCTCACTGAGGTTTTGGGCCTTTTCAGCACTTCTGTTTATCAGGGTGATACTGTTGTGCTTTGAATGCTTTACTAGGTTTTCGCAGGTGTTGCGCCCCATTTTGCCTAAACCAAATAATAGAATCTTCTTAGAGCCCAAATCCTCCACATGCTCCCTGATGTACTGCACCCCACTGAAGGAAACTGAGGTAGCACCTGTGCTCAAGTTTGTCTCGCTTTTAATGCGTTTACTCGCTTTGATCACCAGGCTAACTAGTCTGTCTAAAAATGCTTTCGAACTGTTGCATTCCATAGAAAGGGCGAATGCCTTTTTGACTTGGCCTATGATTTCGAAATCCCCTATGATTTGAGAATCCAACCCGCAACCAACTGAAAATAGATGCTTCACTGCACTGCGACCCTTTTTCAGAAAGGCAATCTCTTTTAATGTGTCAAGTGGTCCACCAGAGATAGATGCTAAAGCTCCTAGAAGTATATCTGGTTCTAGGTTTTTACAGTAAATTTCTGTTCTATTGCAAGTAGAGATGACTAGAATGTTGTCGCCACCTATGTTTTGAAGATGGTGTATAAGCTTCTTTTGGGAATCGATGCAAAGGCTGTAAAGACCGCGAGTTTCAGTTTCAGTCTTTTTATAACTAACGCCTATGACTGTAAATGTGTCATTCTGCTGATTGCCTTGCATATAGAATCTTTAAAATTCGAAGGCAAAAATACCTAGCCTTTAAAGTTTGATAATAACGCTCAAAGAACAAATAATATCACAATAGGTTTCAGGGAAATTGTAAGCTACATTTGTGCCTACTTTTACTGAGAATACAACTGATATTTATAACGAATCTAAATAGTGAACGAGCATATCTTAAATATCGCTGAAAGTTCTTCTGGATTGTCAGTGTTGGATAAAGGGTTGATGTTGTTAAATGTCAATGACTTGGGAGAGCATTTAAATTTCCTTTGGGAGGGATTGACGGCGGAGTATATACAGTTTCATTTTGGGCTAAAGAAGGATGCGAAAGTTCACTTTCACAATAAGAACTATACCATCGATTTAAAAGAAGAGCAAAGCCTTCTCATTTATAATCCAAACCAAAACCTTCCCCTAGACCTTGAAGTCCCTAAAGGTGGAAGCATCATTTCGCTTTTTGTAAAAATTGAATTGTTCCACAGCTTTTTTTCAGAGGTGTCAGATCACATTCACTTTTTAAACGAAGACCATAGACATAAGAAGTATTACGATCAGAGTGATATAACGCCTGAGACCATTCTTGTGTTAAACCAAATCAACAAACTCCGCTTCCAAGATCATCTTCAACAATTGTATTTGAAGGGCAAAGCTTACGAGTTGATCAGCGTCTTTTTCAATCAAAATGCAGATGCTAAAGCGTGTCCCTTCCTTATGGATGACGAATACTTGAGTAAGGTGAATCAAGTGAAGGATATCGTTGTAGAAAAAATGGTTGATCCTCCTAGCTTAAATGAACTTGCTGAGGAGATAGGGTTGAATTTGAAAAAACTCAAGCTGGGTTTTAAGCAGGTATATGGTAGTTCAGTTTTCAATTTCTTGTTCAACTACAAGATGGAGTATTCGAGAAAACTTCTAGATTCTGGAAAGTACAATGTCAATGAAGTAGGAGAGAAGGTGGGCTATAGTTCAGCAAGCCACTTTATCGCTTCATTCAAAAAGAAATACGGTATTACACCTAAGAAATACGTCCAATCCCAAACCAGTCTTAGATCGTCATGAAAGGAGTTTTGCTAGTGAATTTGGGCTCGCCTGATAGCCCATCTAAAAGCGATGTGAGAAAATACCTCGATGAATTCCTAATGGATCCAAGGGTTATAGATCTACCATATCTAGTGAGAGCTTTTGTGGTGAAGGGATTTGTTCTAAACACTCGCCCTGCAAGGTCTGCTGAGGCTTATGCTAAGGTTTGGACTGAAGAGGGATCTCCTTTAATTGTTATAAGCGAGAGACTTAAGTCAGCCCTTTCTGAAAAACTAGATATGCCAGTTGCTTTAGGAATGAGGTATGGATCAATGAGCATAGAAAAGGGTATAGCTGAGTTGAAATCAGCTGGGGTTGATGATGTTTTGCTTGTACCTCTATACCCTCAATTCGCAATGTCTTCAACGGAGACTGTTATGGAAAAGGCAAAAGAGGTGATGAGTAGATTCCCTGGGGTTAAGCTAGAAGTTCTTCCTCCATTCTATAACGACAAATTGTATGAAGATGCAATCGTGTCTAGCATAAAAAAGAAATTCAAGGAGAACGATCATTTACTCTTGTCTTATCATGGTGTGCCTGAAAGACACATTCGAAAATCAGATATTAGCGGTCATTGTACCATCGATTCAACATGCTGCTTTACTGAAAACAAATCACATGAGTACTGTTACAGGCATCAGTGTTTTAACACAACAGAACGTATAGTGAAAAGGCTTGGTCTTAAAGAAGGGGAGTACACGAATGCCTTTCAGAGTAGATTGGGAACGACTAAGTGGTTAGAGCCATACACTGCTGAAATTATTGCTGAAATGCCATCTCGCGGAATAAAACACTTGTCAGTTGTAACTCCATCATTTGTTTCAGATTGCTTGGAAACACTAGAAGAAATGGATATGGAAAACAGAGAGATATTTATGGATGCAGGAGGCGAATCTTTCAACTATATACCCTGCTTGAATGAAACCTCTGACTTTGTGTATGCCCTTGAGTCATGGTGCTTATCGTGGAGTGAAAATAATCTTAGAACGTATTCTATTACATGAGATATCAGAGATCTTCTCAGCTTTTTGCTGATGCAATCCAAACCATTCCTGGTGGCGTAAACTCCCCAGTTCGTGCCTTCAAATCTATAGGAGGAACTCCAGTTTTTATGGAGAGTGCTAAGGGTGCAAAACTGGTTGACGTAGACGGAAACGAATACATAGATTACATCAACTCTTGGGGCCCACAGATTTTAGGACACGCATATGATCCTGTAATTTCTGCAATTAAGGCTGCCGCAAATAAGGGGACTTCATTTGGTACTCCATCTGAAATAGAAGTTGCGATAGCAGATTTAATCACCTCTATGGTTCCAGGGATAGACCAAATCAGAATGGTCAACTCTGGAACAGAGGCCTGTATGAGTGCCATTAGATTAGCTAGAGGTTTTACCGGTCGAGAGAAGATCATAAAATTCTCAGGTTGCTACCACGGACATTCTGACGCATTCTTAATTGCAGCAGGATCTGGTGCCATGACATTTGGTACACCTAACAGCCCAGGAGTAACCCAAGGAACAGCAAAGGATACTCTACTAGCTAGATACAACGACCTTGAAAGTGTTGATTTGATTATAGAAGAGCACAAAGGTGAAATTGCAGCAATCATTATTGAGCCAGTTGCTGGCAATATGGGGTGTATTCCTCCTACACCTGGATTCTTAGAATCTCTAAGAGCTCTTTGCACAAAGAATGGAATTATGTTGATCTTCGACGAGGTAATGACAGGATTTCGTCTTGCTCCTGGTGGAGCCCAAGAGTACTTTGGAGTAACGGCAGACATCGTTTGTTTTGGGAAGATTATAGGAGGTGGTCTGCCCGTAGGAGCATTTGCTGCCCGCAAAGAAATCATGTCATATTTAGCACCTGTAGGTCCAGTTTATCAAGCAGGAACACTATCAGGAAATCCTCTTGCTATGGCTGCAGGATACAACATGGTCAAAGCACTCAATGATAACCATGGTATTTATGTTGAGCTTGAGAGCATGACTGCTGAGCTTGAGTCTGGATTGAATTCTGTCTTGACTGAAAATGGGATAGAATACCAAATCAATCGAGTAGGCTCAATGATTAGCGTTCACTTCTGTCCTGAACCAGTTGTCGATTTCGATTCAGCAAAAGCTGGGGATAACGATACATTTAAGAAGTTCTTTCACCACATGCTTGATAACGGAGTTTACCTTCCTCCATCTGCTTACGAAACTTGGTTCTTGTGTACGGAAATAGGTGATGAAGAGATCGAAAAGACTTTGAACGCAGCTCGTACATTTAATCCATGAGATGTTTCCCTTTCTTCTTAGCGATCGTTTTCATTGGTTGTGTTCAAGAGCCAATTTAAGACTTTTTCAAAGACAGAGGCTCAGAAAGAAGTTGAACCTTGAAAACTCAAAAGAATTGAATAAGTTCTTAGTTGAACTAATGAATTGATTATCTTGCAGACCTACAGAATTTAGACAAATGAAAAATTTACTATTCCTGACAGCCCTTTTGGTTTCGTTTAACGCAATGGGCCAATCTGATTCAGAAGAACGTCCAGTTCGAGTGTGTGAAAACATGCCTAAGCTTGCACAATGTGCAGGTGAGGATGCAGTTCAAGCAGATCGTTGCACACAGATGACCGTAATGCAGTTAGTTGCAGACGAGATCACTTACCCAGAAGATGCTCTTGCTGAAGGTCTTGAGGGAACTGCTTACGTGAGCTTTATCGTTGAAAAAGACGGTTCAGTAAACGATGTAAAGATTATGAGAACTCCTAGGGGAGATTCTGAGGCTGTTCACTCTTTAGCAGCAGAAGCTGTTAGAGCTGTTTCTACTCTTCCGGATTTTACTCCAGGAACAAACGAAGAGGGTGAACTAGTTCGAGTAAACTTTGTTACTCCAGTTAGATACCTACTTTCTCAACAATAATTTCAGGAGCCTTTTCTGAGTTATACACTTTGGTGTAAGACAGTATGAGCGCGTCAGGATTTCCTGGCGCGTTTTTTATTTTGGGGAAGCCGCTGGCGCGGGAGCTTGATGTGGATCCGATATGGGTTGGGGGGTTGAAGGTGGTGCCGTTGTGGTGGCGGAGGTAGATGCCGGAGTTTTCTGAGCCGTCAGTTTCCATGTAGGAGATGTAGGTGGAGCCGTTGAGGAGTTCGAGGTCGACACGGCCGAGGGGGTAGCCTTCGTTGACGGTTTGCGGTTCTGAGAATGTTGCGCCTTCGTCGGGCGAGTTAGTGAGGTAGATTGTGGGGGTGCCTTCGAGCTCTGTGTACCAAGCGATGCTTAGGTTTTGGGAGTCGGCATCTATGGCGGGGCCGTTTACGGGACAGCCGGCTATGCTCCAGCCGTCTTGGTGGATTCTTTTGGGGTTGTTCCAAGAGAGTGAGTTGATGTCGTATGTAACTAAGCTCATGTCCCTCATTTCTCCTGGGTAACGGTCTCTGTAGACAAGGAAGATTTTATCTGAATTTGAGGTTATTTCTGTTCCGCAACAAGAGCAGACGTTGTCGTCAATAAGATATTCGTGTTTGATTGTGTTGTTTGAGATAAGGGCGCCTCGGAGTTCCATTCGGTCTTCGCCGTGGGCGTAGTTGCGGCCATCGAGCCAAACCACCAAGAGGTCGCCATTTACTCCTGCCATTGATACGAAGCCGTGTTCTGTTAGGGTTTGGTCAGTGTGTGGGGTGAGGGGTGGGTTCCAGGTTTGGCCTGCATCATCAGAAGTGATAATTTGGATGTCATAAGCAAAATTCTCAGGGTCAGTCATCACCAAATAGTGGGCGGCTAACTTGCCAGGAGAATATTCAACGGCAGAAGGGAAATCGGCCCAGTTTACAACCCAATCAGCGCCAGAAGCAATTTCATTATCGTTAAGAATTAGAGCGTTTCCATCCTCGGTATCCTTTGTGTAGATCATAGCAATTTTTCCATCAGAAGTTTCATGGAGATTAGGGAAAACGCCATGGGTAATTTCAGTTGTGCATGCTGACAGGAAGAGGAGGGGCAACCAATTCAATTTCATATAGCAATTTAACTGCGTCTGAATTAACTTGTACGAATGATTCACGGAACACATAATGCTGAGCCAGATTCGAGAAATGAGGATGTTTTGATTTCTGTGAATGGCGAGTTATTTCCTCGAAATGAGGCTAAAATTTCAGTATTCGATAGCGGTTATTTAGTTGGAGATGGGGTGTGGGAGGCTATGAGGCTGTATGAGGGGAAATTAGCTTTTCTGGACTTGCATTTGGATAGATTGTGGGCTGGTGCTGCGGCAATTCATTTGGCATTGCCTTTTAGTAGGGAGGAATTCGTTGGAAGCATTCGCGAAGTGCTAGATGCAAATGAAATGGTTAGCGATGTTCACGTGAGGGTGATGGTGACGAGGGGTATTAAAAAGACACCGTCACAGGATCCTAGATTGACGATTAGCGGGCCAAATGTGGTAATCATTGCAGAGCACAAAAAGGCTAGCGAAGATTCAGCATCAAGGGGGATTACTCTTTTTACTAGTACTATCAGACGTGGATCTCCTGACTACTTGGATCCAAGACTTAATTGTCACAGCAAACTACACGAAGTGCAGGC
Source organism: Methanobacteriota archaeon (assembly GCA_002723115.1). Lineage (GTDB taxonomy): Bacteria > Bacteroidota > Bacteroidia > Flavobacteriales_D > Sanyastnellaceae > UBA974. The sequence continues at coordinate 18,592 of PBNL01000029.1, forward strand.
ATTAGCCCAAGCCCTCGAAGCAGGAGCCGATGAGGCTTTAATGCTAGACGTGCGTGGTTTTGTATCTACATGCAATGCCACTAATTTTTTTATAGTGCGTGGGGGCGAGGTTTGGACTTCAACTGGGGCTTATTGCATGAATGGAATTACTCGTCATAACGTGATTAGGATTTGTAGTGAAAACGATATAGTATGTCGTGAGAAAGACTTTTCTCTGTTTGACGTCTACTCTGCAGATGAGGCCTTTGTTACAGGAAGTTTTGGAGGGCTTACTCCTGTAACCAAAATCGATGGACGTATTATCGGTGATGGATTGCGACCGATGACCGAAAGATTGAGTGGACTATATAAAGAACTAGTAAACAATGGGTGATACTGTTAGAATATGCCTTTGGTCGGGTCCCAGGAATATATCGACTGCGCTTATGTATTCATTTGCACAGCGTTCAGATTGCAGTGTTTTTGACGAACCACTATACGCTCATTATTTAAATAGTGTAAGTGAGGAGAATAAGAGGCGTCATCCGGCTTTTCAAGAGGTGCTCGATACTATGGAGAATGACGGAGCTAGGGTTGTGGATTTCATGCTTGGCGATTTCGATTCTGATGTATTGTTCTTCAAGAACATGACTCATCACTTACTGGATTTAGATAGGTCCTTTATGAAAGACGTAGTTAATGTGATTTTAACTCGAGATCCAGAGGATATGCTTCCTTCATTTGATCAGGTTATTGAAAATCCCTCGATGAATGATGTGGGATATGCAGCACACGTGAAATTGATAGAAGAACTTGAGGCTATGGATGCGCCATTTGTTGTGGTAGAATCACGTGCGATTCTAGAAAATCCTAGAAGGGAACTAACAAGAATTTGTGATGCAGCTGGAATTGATTTTGATGAGTCAATGCTTGCGTGGGAGAAGGGAGCTAGAGAGGAAGATGGGGTTTGGGCTCCATATTGGTATAGAGGAACTCATGCTTCAACAGGATTTCAGAAATACTCACCTAAATCTGCTCCATTTCCAGATAGGTTAAAACCATTGTTGGATGAATGTAGACCATATTTTAATAGGATAATTACTCACGCTTCATGAAACAATTGTCCTATCCCTAAACACTCTAAGTTTATATGCACTTTGAGCAACCAAATTCAAAGGGGTGACGTCTTTAACACAAACGTTGTTTTTCGTTTACTCTGAATCAAGAACTAAAGATCTTCATTCAAGAGATTTAAGTTACTGAAGTTTAGGTGTGTACTTTGTTAGTTTAAATTTGTAAGGTAGTTCTGTAAATTCATCAAAACTTGTAATTCGATAGATATGAATATCAAAAAGTTAGTACTGTTTGTTCTTGGTTTGGGATTCGGTTTAAATAGCATTGCACAAACAGATGTGAGGATAACTATAGATCACAGTTTTAACGGATCTAGTGCATCAGCAGATCAAGTATATATAATTCAAGAATCTGCATTTGAGTATGATAGAATTCAATATTACCTGAGTGGCTTTACAATTATCCATGATGGAGGTCAGGTTACAACTATTGATGATTTAGTAATACTTGTTGATTCAGATCACGGAAACACATACGAACTTGGAAGTCTTCCAGTATCTAACATTGAGAACATCACATTTAGTGTGGGAGTGCCTGAACACTTAAACCATCTAGATCCATCTACTTACGAATTGAATCACCCGCTAGCACACCAAAATCCTTCAATGCATTGGGGATGGACATCAGGATACCGATTCCTTTGTGTTGACGCAACTTCAGGATTAGATATGGTCCAAATTCACGCTCTAGGGGACGCTCACTACTATTCTCAATCTCACGTTGTAAATAGCCAAACAGATTCTGAAGGTGTATTTGTAGAGTTCACTGCAGACTATGGTCAAATATTCGACGGACTCAATGTTATCGGTGGATTGTTTGAGCACTCTGAAACTTCTGATCCTATCATCAAGGCTTTAGAAAACATGCAAAATCTTGTGTTCTATCCAACTGTTACTGGAATCGATGAGTCGATTGAAGAGGCATTTACAATGTACCCGAATCCAGCTTCATCAGATATAAGAATTTCTGGAGCAAAGAATGGTGACCTAGTTACAGTTTATGACCTTGGAGGAAGACTTGTTCTTAGCCATATGCTAAACTCATCAATAGACGTAAGATCTCTTGAAGAGGGAGTTTACATTGTCTCTATTGATGGATACTCTAGTTCAAGGTTAGTTGTAACAAAGTAATTTGGGATATAAGACTCAGATATTACTACTAGTCTTTGCTTTATCATTTGTCTCATGTAGAGAGGGTGATTTAGGTCCTGAATATCCTTGGCTTGAAACACCTAAACATTTTTCTGCTGTAGTACATCCTGAAGACAATGCACTAACTCTTAAGAGGTGGGAGCTAGGTCGTAGGCTGTTTTTTGAAACAAAACTTTCTGCAGACAACAACAAAAGTTGCGCTTCGTGTCATTTGCCATCACAAGCATTCGCAACGAATTTCCCTACGAATCACGGTGCTTTTGGCGCAGTTGGAACAAGGAATTCTCCTTCGCTAGCAAATATTGGCTATCATCCATTTTTTACAAGAGAGGGCGGGGTGCCTACTCTTGAAATGCAAGTGCTAGTGCCCATTCAGGAGGAAAATGAATTTCACAATAATATTCTTGCAATAGTGGATTCTCTGGTTTTGGATCCTAGTTATGTGGAGGATGCACAAGAAGCCTATGATTCTGAAATGTCTCCTTTTGTGATTACTAGAGCTATTTCTTGCTTTGAAAGGACTCTCATAAGTGGAGGAAGTCCATATGATTTGTACTTACAAGGTCGAGAAGATGCTTTGTCTGACTCTGAATTATCAGGTATGCAGTTGTTTAATGACAAGGGATGCGTGAATTGTCATTCAGGGGATTTACTGACCAGTTTTGAAATCCTAAACAATGGTCTTCACGAAGAGTATGATGACCCAGGATTGTTCAATCTCACAGGCGACGAAGGAGATATTGGAAAATTTAAAGTCGCATCACTGAGAAATGTCGCATTGACTCATCCATATATGTACGATGGCTCTTTAGCTACTCTTGATGATGTTCTAGATCATTATGTGAGTGGAGGCAGTAATCACCCAAATAAATCTGAATTAATCACCCCAATTTCACTTACAGATGAAGAAAGGATAGACTTGAAGGCATTCCTCCATTCGTTGACAGACGACGAGTTTATTACTTGGGCCTCTGAACTATAAATTTCTCCGTGACGCCGTTTCTAACCAGGGTGTAAGTGCCAGTTTTTAAACTGCTTACGTCAGCGTTGTTACTATTGCCTTCAAGTGCTGACCTCCCAGTTAAATCGTGTATTTTCCAAGATTCTTCACCTGAGATGTTGATGGTGGTTGAGTCAGGGTTTGGACTAATAGAAAGTGAAGATCTTTGTAGTTCATCTACGTCTAAAGATGCGTCCCTAAATCTTATGTAGTTAGAGTTTTCGTAATCACCGATGACCATGTCGTGGTATTGAACTCCGAATTCTCCGTCATCATCTGGGGAAGGGGAGAGATTAGAACTGTGAATCTTTCTCCAGGGTAAATTTCTAGATTTTCTACTGCAAATGGTTCTGGGACTGGTCTACCATCGCTCATGTAGCAAACAGAAACCCAAATCGGATATAAGTATTCATAGTTCAAATATAGATGTCAATTATATTTGAGTATGAGAATTTTAGCCCTCGTTTTCAGTGTGTTTATTTTTCAAAATGTTGACGCTCAAACGCATCAAGCTATAGCTGCCCATTACAGTGAAGACGCATCAATTTTACACCACAATACATACCATCATGGAGAGATGGTACTAGCAACTGGAATATTTGAGCCTGGGATAGTTTGGGGTTCGTTGATAGACTTATTTGTAGTTGTGAACAAATCAGAGGATGAGTGGCTTACGGATCCAACTCTTGTTGATGTGAGAGCTAATGGCGCTCAAGGAATTGCAGTCCAAGAAAACCCCTTTGAAAATATATTTTACATCGATTCATCTCACTTGCTAGCAGAGGGTGGATATGATTTGATTTTTGATGTTAATTCTAATGGTGTGCTTGATGATCTCGACATTATTGATGGGTTTTTTGGAGATGAGTCAGGGTTTTACATTGTTAAACCGTTTTATGAAAACGGTCAATACGAGGTTGTTACATCTGAGTATTCAACAGATTTTTGGAATACGTTTAACGTCTATTATCCTGAAGAGATTCAGTATCTCGAGCAGTTGCCTCTTGTAGTTGTTTCTCATGGGTGGACTCATCACTTTTCTTATTATGACTATCTAGGTGAGTATTTAGCATCTCATGGATACGTTGTGATTTCTCACAGGAATGATGTTGGAGATGGTAACAGTCTTGCTACAAATACTGCTGCTTTAACTACTTTAAGTAATACCCATACATTTATCCAGGATTTAGCCCAAATCGAAAATGGAGTCCTTCAAGATCACATAGACATAGAAAGAATAGTATTCACTGGACATAGCACGGGAGGCGAATGCGTGGTAAGGGCTTATAAAATGCTGTACGATGGAGAATACGTGAGCGAATATTTTTCACATCATAACATAGTTCTCGTTAGCAGTATTTGTCCTGTTTCATTTCTTTCATCAGAATTCACATCACCTATGGGTGTGAATTACCACCAATTTTTGGGAGCAGCTGATACAGATGTTAGCGGATGGCCCTCCAATGGTTACGTCCAAAACTTCGCTATCTACGAAAGGGGAACAGGTAACAAGCAGATAACTTATATACACGTAGCTGGACACGAAGATTTTCATGGTGAAAACGTAAGTAATCCGTATGCTTCAGGTCCAGATTTAATAGGAAAAGCAGCAACTCATGCAGTTGTAAAACCATATATGCTTGCTCTTTGTGATCTGTATTGCAAGGATGACTATGCTATGCGCGAATACTTCAGTAGAAACAGGAATGAATTCAGGCCAGAAGGGATAGATGAAGAAATCATAATTTCAGGCGAATATTCACAGGAAGTTGCATTTGTTACTGTAATTGACAACTTTGAAGAGGGCGCGGGTATTTACGATACATATTCGGGATCGAACACTTTCAACAATGCACTTTATTGCGACGAAATTGTAATGAAGGATATCGACAATTCTCTGATGTTTACTGGGTCAAACTGGGGTAATGGAATGACTAGAGCGCGTTACAATGATGAGCCCAAATGTGCTGTTGTCGCTTGGGATGAAAATACTGAATTTGGATTTGAAGGATCTTATGATTTAGAAGAATACAATACTCTTAGATTCAGGGTTGCTAGGCTTACTCGTAACGAGTACAACGCTACAGATACTACAAATTTCGAAGTGACAATTGAGGGTAATATGGGAGTTTCCGCAACTGTAAACACAATCAATTACGGCCATCAAGAACCTAATTACCCTAGGTCTAACGGGGGGTACTTCACTCCATGCCTTGAGCCAGGTAATTACACTATTGAAGTAGGTGGGTCTAATTGGGAGGAAGAAATGTCGTTCAGCATTCCAGGTTATTTCATTTCTCAATCAGCCGGTGAATATTCATTAGTAATAGACACAGAGGATCCATGTGAAGAGCTAGAAATTTTATTCTTCGATTCTTATGGTGACGGTTGGGATCAAGGGAATATGATAATCATGGATTCAACAGGCCAAACCATCTTCGATGAAACTCTTTCTAGTGGCACCAGTCCAGACCCTGGATTTGGTTGGCAAAACGAATTTTATGTTTACGAAATACCTATAAAGGACTTTCAGTGGAAGAACCTTGATTTAAACTTAAGTACTATTAGTGCAATAAAGTTTGAATTCGGAGAAGATCACGGATCAGCAACAGGAGCAGTTGCTATCGACGACATAGTCTTATCCAAAACTTGGAACAACGACTCTTCTGCATCAACTGAAGAAACAACTCGAAGAGAAGGTTTTTCAGTTTATCCAAATCCAGCAAATACTTATGTCATTATTGAAACCCACAATTCTGACCAAGTCCAAATCCATGACATAAACGGAAGATTAGTCTTTGAGATGCAACTCACAGACGTGCTAAACACTAGAATTAACACCTCAGAGTTATCTCATGGTATTTACACGATCAATCTGTTAAATGATACCTATTTAACTACAGAGCTTTTAATTATTGCTCATTGATAGTTACCTTAGCTTTAGACATTTAGTAAAATGAGATATTCTTCATTCTTTTTCCTCGCATTCGTTACACTATCTGCGAATGCTCAAACCCCTACTTTCCACGAAGACATTGCTCCTATAATCTACACTCACTGTTCAGAGTGCCATAGAGCTGGAGAGTTGGGCCCAATGCAGTTTACTACTTATGAAGAAGTAAGTTCTCAGGGCTCTTTTATTGAATATGTAATTCAATCAGGCCAAATGCCGCCTTGGACACCCGACCACAATTACACGAGTTTCATTGGCGAGAGATACTTAACTGATGAAGAAATGCAGCTTTATTCTGATTGGGTTGCTGGAGGAATGCCAGAGGGAGACCCATCTGATAATCCTGGATTACCTGATTTCCCAGAGGGAAGCCAAGTTGGAGAGCCAGATCTAATTCTTGAAATGCCAGAACCATATATCCACGGTGGAGATGGGACTGAGCAGTATCAAGTCTTTGTTTTACCTTCAGGATTAACAGAGGATAAGGACATTAGAGCAATTGAAATTCGCCCTGATAACAGCTTAATTGCGCACCACGCATTGCTTGGATACACGAATAATGTGAATTCAATCAACCAGGCTATTGCACTTGACGACGCAACTGAAGAGCCTGGTTATGAAAACTTCGGTAGCTATGGTGTTCTGGTTGAAGATGACTTTTTTGGCGGTTGGGCGCCAGGTATCGAAACATTGATTTTTCCGCCAACTATTGGTAAGAAAATGGAGGCAGGCTCATATCTGTTGATGCAAATGCACTACGGTGGCTCTTCAACTGAAGAGGCTGACCAGTCTAGTGTAAATATTTTCTTCGCTGATGAACCAGTTGAAAGGGAAATTGAGAATGCTCTTATGAGCCCTACGAACTTGACTGAGCAATTTTACATCCCAGCAAACCAAGTTGTAGAATTCCATGGCACCATGTACGTGCCTCAAGACGTGAGCTTAATTTCTATCATTCCTCACTCTCACTTATTGGGTAAGTCTTGGCAGGCATTTGCGACATCTCCTAACAACAACGATACAATTCCGATGATTCACATCCCAGAATGGGATTTCCATTGGCAGGGCATATATACATTCCCGAACATGGTTCATATACCAGCTGGATATACAGTGCATGCGATTGCTTCATATGACAATACATCTAGCAATCCAGATAATCCAAATAACCCGCCTCAGCCTATGATGTTTGGTGATTACACTACTGATGAGATGTACATCATGTTCTTGCAGTACGTGAACTATCTACCAGGTGACGAGGATATCTCATACACAGGGACAGAAGAGGTTGAGTTTGTTTACAACGATAGTAAACTCCTACCTGCTTGGCCAAATCCAGCTCCATCCAATTCTCAAATCACAATTGGTTTCCACATTCCTGAAAATGGGGTAGAGGTAAGTCTAGAATTGTTTGACATCAATGGAAGATTGATCGATACGTGGGTTAATGGTATACAATACACTGAAGGGTATCATCTGGTACGCCCTCAGTTGTTTAACCTAGAAACGGGTTTTTACGTGTACCGACTAACTACATCTGACGGATTTAGTTCAAGTAAAACACTTCAGGTTACGAAGTAATTACTTGCAGACAACCAGTCTTTCTTTTTGGGTTACGCCATCCTTAGTTGCTTCAACTAAGTACACACCCTGAGTCCATTCCTCTACTGATATTTCGTGTAGTCCGTTCTGTTCGTGAATTAGCGTTCCACTCATATTGTACACCTTAATGTAGTCGGCAGAGCTAATCCCTCTAAATGAAAACCTTGAAGAAGTAGGGTTTGGGATAAGAACCATAGGGTCTGCAGCGATTTCTTGCTCAACTCCCAATGGTGTAGTGAAGTAATAGAACTCATATTCAGCTCTAGCAGGAGAGAGGGACATTGCGATGTCGTTTTGGGCTCTTATATAAAACTTCCAATCAACTGGGTTTTCAAGATTAAAGTATAAAGAAGTTTCATATACATCCCCTCCGACATGGCTCATCTCATAAGCCTGGAAATGGCTATTGTATTCGCTCGTAGTCGCCATTAAATCAACCTCTGTGGCAATGCCATCCATATTTGCTCTAATCGTGATATATGTTCCAGTTGCATCAGCTGCCCAATCGCTCAATTCAACGTTTGTAATCTCAGGTGCGTCAAAATTGATTTCAGGGCAATCGTCAGAATTAAGGTAATCACTCCTGATTTCGACAGTTGATGTTATACCAGCAAACCCCCATCCAGTGAAAATACTTTCAGTTACGTTTTGGCTGTACATGCTCATATTAAATAGTTTGTTGTCGTCTGCTGCTGCAGCGTCGTAAGCTAAGTTTTGGATTTCATTTGCTTCAGCCAGAATTGCAATATCATCAAGACTTTCGTCAATTATAGTTCGAAGGTGAGCGTTGTATTGCTTTCGATATAAAGGATTGTTTAAAAGGAGGTGCCCAAGGGGTTTGTATGAATTTGGGTCTTCACCGTCGTATGGATTGTAGTGAAATAGATTGTTTGGATTGAAATAGTCAAAACCTAGTAATGCACCCCCAAAACTGTTGTCCAAATCCCAAGGGATCATTTGCCACAATCCGTTTTCAGATAGATACATATAGAAATTGTGAACGTAGTATCCATTGTAGGTGTCAAGATTGCAAATGGCTTGGTTTACTGCAAATGCCCAAAGCACTCTGTCCACGTTTAAATGGTTCTCAATCTGAGAAGGGTCAAGGTTGATCACATAAATTAGTTCCATCAATTCTGCCCAACCGTGGTCTGACTTGAGGTCATAGCTGTTGTAATAATCAGTGGAATCAGCTCCAAGCCAAATCATCCTAGGCTCACCTGCATCAGGATTTGGCTCTCCACAAAACACACCTGAGCCATCACATTTAAAAAGTGCACCGTCGTTTTCATCAAAGTGCTTCTTCAGGAATTGTTTATTGATAGACTCCGTGTTTGCATAAACACCTGTGTATTCCCCTTGAGTGTGGAGAGCAACTAGGCTCACTTCTGGAGAGGGAAGGTATCTCTGGTAGATTTGGGCTCCTATATATTCTTTAGCAAGAGTAGGATCCAACCAAGCATTAGCAAGTTTTACCTTATGGTATCCAAGAAGATCTCCATCTGGATTCCAGTAATTGAAATCCATGTTATATGGCACCTTTACATTCCCCTCGTCATTTGGTAGACAAAAGGTAGAATTCCCCTTGTATCTAGTTCCTACGCTGTCTATCGTCATTTCGTCTATAGTGACTGTAGCAGGTATTCTTAGGTCTGGGTTTGTGAAGAAGGCATTAACAAGAGTAGAGTGGTAATTAGGGTCTTCGAAATCCACAAACATGGTTCTCACCAAATCTTTATCCAATAATCCACCAGGCTCATCGTACAACTCTTGTGGGTTGTAGATGCTTAACTGCTGTGCGTATGTGCTAGTACAAATTAATGTGAGTAGGAGTAGGGAGGTGATTCTCATGTTTAGACTAATTATTTGACAACCAACCTTGAAGATACAACGCCTGGAATAGAAAATATATACATTCCTGCAGGTTGGTCACTTAAATCGATCGTAAATCTCTCACTACTTACACCAGATTTTATGATCCTTCCAAATGTGTCATACACTGCATAGTTTTCATTTGATGCGCCAACTAGGTTCATGTTGAATTGCCCAGTTGAAGGATTTGGGAATACGTTAAGATGAGCAGAATTTTCTGCGTTCTCAATGTTTTCAGGAGTGCCTATAGTCACATTGTCAATCCAAATATGATTGCCATATCCTCCAACATTCACAAAAGCAATTTCTGCGCAAGTAGCATTTGATCCATACCAATAGCTTGGTGGGACAATTGTAACTGTCTCCCATGCAACTTCTCCTCCTGTATCATACCAAAACCATGTGTAACAATCTTCCACGCTCAGATCATCGCCATATGCTGACCACATTGGATTCCAATTATCCTCAATATCCAGCCTACACCAAACCTCTAATCCATCCACATAATCACCGTACTTCCTATGAGCGTAATCAAATTGCAACACATTAACGGCTTCGGGATCAAATCCTGGAGTTATAAGCATATCGTATGCACCATCAGTGTTTACCCAGTAATTGGGGAATTGCGCAACCCCATTGGTTTCGTCTAGTAGGTCGTAGTTGTGCTCCCAAACATGAGCTGGGCAATCCATCCTCCAATATTCTGGTGGGAATAATACTCCATCGAAATCCTCTGTCAATCCCCAACTATCAGTAACAGGGTCATTTGAAACTGTAATTAAATCCTCCCAAGTTCGAGTGTCAGTTTGGCCATCAGATTGAGTTACTGTTAGGCTCACGTCATAAGATCCCACAGCAGAAAAATCTACATAGACCTCGGTGCCTGTTGCTGAAGAAGGATATCCACCTTCAAAATTCCAACTGTATGTTGTGCCTTCACATTTGGCAACACTTACGTCTGAGAAGTGAACAGGTTCAGGGTGACAGGGTGATCCTAAGTTTATATCAGTTTTATCAGCCATAAAGCCAGCTTGAACTTCTGATTCACTATAAAAAGGGCTTTGGTGTACTGACCTTGGTCCAGCTACTCTAATGTTTCCACCACAGTAGTCTGCCTGTAGGAAAGTTGCAGCGGTAAATAGCGGAAGACCTGAGTTGAACAGTTCCCAATCGTTCATACTATCATCTCTGTAATATACAGTCCTAGTAGTTCCTAGATAAAGCCCTCCATTAGTTCCTCTTTGGTGAGCAATACTCACAACGTGTTCATCATCTAGGGTAGGAGTAGTTAGGTTTTCCCAAGTATCTCCAGAATTAAAAGACTGGAAAACTAAAAAGTCGTCCTGAGTTCCAAGAAGAATTGCATAAACCCTGTTTGGATCATTGCCATCAACATCAAGATAGATTGCCTTGTTGGTGTTGAAGTCAATGCCAAACGAAGACATACTCACATTTTCCCATGTCTCTCCGCCGTCAGCAGAAGTGTGTATCCTCCAGCTCGATCCACTGTGTTTATGGCTAACGTAAATTCTGTTTGGATCTAGTGGACTAACCTTGACAGAAATGATTTTCTCTCCTCCAAAATCGTTGACTAGTTCAAAACCAGCGCCTCCGTTTTCTGTAACCCACAGCTCAGAACCTACTGGAGAATAGAACTTATTGTAATTGGTGGGATCCCATGCGAAGTTGCCGTACTCTCCGTACCAGTATGAGGTGTTGGCATTCTTGCTGTTGTCAAAAGCAGCGCCTGAAATCCTGGTGAATCTGTCGTCACTGTAATTAAAAGCACCGTTGTCGTGATACCCTCTAGTGCCATCTGCTGGATTTATAAATCCTCGGAAATTATCCCCAGCAAGTTCAGCTAACCAACCACCAGCAGTGTCGCTTTCAGCGCCCCAGTGATATAGTTCGTCATTTCTGATTAGGGTTCCGTTATGGTAAGTTCCTCCAACCATAACGTTGCTTGCCCTCCAGCCAGACTGCCAACCCCAAAAATCAGTGCCGTGCAAGCCGTACATCCTGGGTTCAATATTGTCGCCCTGATCTGCTGAATAGAAAACACCACCATCAGATGCCACCCACATATCTACTGTTCCGTCAGCCTGAGTAAAGAATTTAATGTCGTGGACATCGGCGTGCGTGTATCTATCATGTGTGAATTCGCCAGACCATGTAACCCAGTGGCCGTTTAAGGACCAGCTTTCACCACTATCCTCAGTTCTCCAAACACTAATACCTGCTGAGAACTGCTTGTCAGCATCTGTAGGTGATGCGCCGTGAGCTAGGTCGTAGTAGTATTGTCCGCCGTCACCGCTTCCGTCACCGCTCCATCCAAGGATGTTTGGGTTCATGTCGACTTCCCAAGGTCCTCCTGGTCCATCACCGCAACAAGCAAACTCAAATGTTTCCCCAGCATCTGAGCTAACGTAGTATCCAAATAATCCTCCGCCGTCGGGTGTTGAGCCTGAACACAGTGCATAGACTTTGTCCGGATCTGAAGCACTTACTGATATCTCAGCGCGCTTTTGTTCTTCTCCTTCACCAGCAATAGGCCAGCCTTCACCAGTGATTTCAAATGCCATACCACCGTCTACTGATTTCATAAACAGTGTACTTGAGCCTTCTAGTTTTACTGTGTAAATGATGTTAGGATCTGTTGGGTGTTGCTCGAGCTCCATGAATTCGCCGATTTCAATCAATTGCATTGTTTCTGCATCGTTAGAGCTGAACCAAAGGCCATCATTTGTAGCAGCAAATAAACCCAAATCTGTCTGCATTAAAGTCCTATACCATCTGTCAGAAGATTGATATGCACTCTGTCCACAAACTGACCATGTATCACCACCATCCTCAGTTTTATACAGTTTTCCACCACCTTCACCAATCCAAACCAAATTCTCATCATCCCTGTCAATTACAATACTGTAAATCTGAGTAATAGGCATTTCGCGGGTAACAAGCTCCCAATTAAGTCCCTTGTTGGTCGACTTATATGCCCCAGAAGTTGCTGTTCCGCAGTACACGACATCAGGGTTGGAGTAAGATTGTTCTACGGTGTATGCGTGGCAAGCTCCGGGAGATTGTACCTCGAAATACATTGCGACATCAGGATCGTAATGCCAAGGCCCCATTTCAGACCATTGACCAGATCTAGCAACCAGCGCTTGGCGTGAGTTTGCAATGTATGCTTCGTCTGCACTTGGCTTGTATTGCTTCCTAATCCAACGCTTGTAGTACTGGCTGTGTTGATTTTTCACGCTAGGATTCTCCTTTCTCCAATCTTCATAGCCAGATCTAACTCCTTCATAGTCCTCTGGGCTTTCATACATCAAAGTAGCCCAAGCCGGAGTGCTAGGTGCCCCTTCGTAGGTGGTTTGGGGAGTGTGTTGCGATATGGCAGGCGAAGAAAATGCGCATATAAACAGCACAATAAAGCATTTTAGGATTTTGTTTTCTTGCATGCTGAAAATTACAAAACCTTCGTCCTAGCTTTACACAATGAATCTACCTGATTTTAAATCTGCGATCATCGCCCAAATGATTTCCACTACTCAGGAAAAGATTGATCTTTCTAAAGCCCAAATCACATCAATCCAACAATCAAAATCATCAGCAACTAAAAGCACTGCAGGTGATAAGCACGAAACCGGACGAGCAATGATGGAGACAGAGCTAGCTTTTGCTCAATCTGCGTTGACTAAATCTCTGCAGCAGTTGGCTGATATAGAAAAATTGGCTGAATCAGGTGCTAGTGATATTGTGGAGTTCGGTTCTTTAGTAGAGACGTCAAAAGGGTTTTTCATATTCGGGGTGTCTCTAGGGAAAATTTCAATAGCAGGAGTGTCTTGTTTTACAATTTCTGCAGCATCTCCAATTGGCTCTGCTATGTTGGGAAAATCCACGGGTGATTCATTCGAATTAACCGGAATCTCAAATCAGATTTTGTCTATCACTTAAAAGCAAGATATTTGCACCTCGGATGATTACAATTTCCTATCTCATATCTATATCATTATTAGTGTTACCAGCACTCGATTATTTTTTGGGAATAAGGATATTGCCTGATGCAATTCCGTCGGGTGAAAAGGATGAAATTAGTGCTGTTGGAGGGGGTGGTGTTTCAGTGATCATCGCATGTCACAATGAGAAGAAAAACATAGAGAAAAAGGTAAGAGAACTCTTAAGTCAGATTGCGCAATCAAGCATTGCTACACATGAAATTATAGTTGTAAACGATGGTTCTACTGACAATTCATTCAAGATCTTGCAAAGTCTTGAAAAAGAAGAGATTATTAAGCTGATAAATATTGAGTCACGCAAGGGAAAGCCAAACGCAATCAACGAAGGCGTAGCTGCTTCGCAATATCCAATTTTAATTTTCAGCGACGTACGACAAACCATGTCTGATGGAGCAATAAAAACACTACTCTCAAGATTCGAAGATGCAGATGTTGGGGCAGTGTCATCTCAACTCGAATTAGAGGGTGAAACATCCCCAGCAAGGGAGTGGATGAACAGACTCAAATTAAAGGAATCTAATAAGGGTTCAACAACTGGAGTTTGTGGTGCTTTGTATGCGGTTAAAAAAGAATACTTAGAGGAGTTGCCAGAGGATACAATTCTTGATGATTTGGTGATTGCTATGTATGTAATGAAGAATCGCAAAAGAGTGATTCACGAGCCAAACGCAATAGTATTCGATGTTCCTTTTGATGAATTCTATTCTGGCAGAAGGCAAGGTAGAATTACAGCTGGTCTTATTCAGTTATTGCGCAGCCATAGAGGCTTGCTTTGGCGTATAGGGTTGGTTCAGTTGATCTTCCTTTACGGTCAAAAGTATCTAAAGTACACTGCTCCGGTGTTGTTTGGTCTTTCTTCTGTGCTTGCATTGTTTTCAATGGAAATAGCAATGTGGCATTATTCTGCAACAGTAGTGTTTGTTACTGTTTTAACTCTTGCAAATCCACTTTTTGTAGCACAAGCATTGAGGCTAACAACTAGCTATATGCTACAGCTTCTCAAGTTAGATAAGTACAATAAGGTTAAGTGGGAGAAGTAGCAAGCCAAGTGCTTACGTCGTTCAAAACCTCTTCTGATTTCACGTCATTGTGTAGTTCGTGCCTTGTTTCAGAGTAGATCTTAAGCTCAGCACCAGATTTCCTAGCAAATTCCTTCGACCCCTCTGGATCAACTATTTGGTCGTCTGCTCCGTGTATCAATAAAGTCGGGACCTTGAGAGAGCCAGCATTTTCTATAGCAAATAGCCCTGAAGCGTAGAAGCTATTGAAGAGTCCTGCAGAGATTTTGGGATGCACTAAAGGATCTGCTAAATAATCTTCACCAACTCTATCTATTGTAGATAGTGCGCTCACATCAATCTCGTTGTTTTGAGTAAAGCTTGGATAGATTCTATTCATTACTGTTGCGAGAGCTACATCAATTTTAGATGGTTGCTTTTTGAGCCACATCCAAGGAGCACTCAACACAGCTGCCTTCAATGAAGAACATTCCCTTCTGAGCAGATAGTTAACCAGTACATTGCCTCCCCAACTGTGACCATACAGGTACAATTCATCGTGGTCAATACTGTCAATTACTAATTGAAGATCGTCAAGGTTCGTTTCCACTCCAGGAGAATGGCCAAGCTTTCCTCCAGAAACCCCATGGCCTCTTTGGTCGTATGTGAACACGTCATAACCCTTCTGAAAGAAGTGTTTAGCCACATGGGGATACCTTCCTCCGTGTTCGCCGATTCCGTGAATCATGATTAGCGCCTTGCCTACAGAATCACCCCATCTCTTAACTTTTAAAGCCAAGCCATCACTTGTTTTCACTTCATATTCTTGCATCTCGGGGGGTAATTCTTAATTTGCAGAAAGGTAAAAATCATATGTCGAATTTCATAATTTCTTTAGACTCAGGAACGACTTCTGCCAGAGCAGTTTTATTTGAAACAACTGGCGAAGTACATGCTATTGAGCAAAAGGAATTTACTCAGATTTATCCTGAATCAGGTTGGGTTGAGCATGATCCATTGGAGATTCTCAAAGCCCAAACCGACGTATTACACTCTCTACTCGAAAACACAAACCATCCTATTCTTGCTTTGGGGATCACAAACCAGCGTGAGACAACTGTGGTTTGGGATAGAGAAACAGGTAAGCCCATTTATCATGCTATTGTTTGGCAGGATAAAAGGACAGCAGAGACGTGTCAAGAACTAAAGGCATCAGGCCTTAGTGATTATTGCAAGAAGGCGACAGGACTCGTATTAGATCCTTATTTTTCAGGAACTAAAATCGCTTGGATTCTTGACCATGTAGCGGGAGCTAGGGAGCGCGCTGAGAGGGGGGAGCTGTGTTTTGGGACGATAGATACTTGGCTGCTATGGAATCTTACAGATGGCAGAGTGCATGCAACTGACCCTAGTAACGCATCAAGAACTCTGCTTTACAATATTGAAAAAATGGATTGGGACGAGCACATGCTAGATGCTCTCAAAGTTCCTAAAGCTATTCTGCCAGAGGTGAAAGAGAGTGCAAGTGTGTTTGGAACTTACAAAGACATTCCAATTGCGGCAATGATGGGTGATCAGCAGTCGGCGCTTTTTGGCCAAACCTGCTTTACGCCAGGCACAGCAAAAAACACTTACGGAACAGGATGTTTTATGCTCATGAACACCGGATCTGCTATTCCAGCAACGCCTTCAGGGTTGTTGAATACAGTTGCATGGCAGATTGGAGGTGAAACAACATACGCTCTAGAAGGCTCTGTATTTGTGGCGGGCGCAGCCATACAGTGGCTAAGAGATGGGTTGAAATTAATTGAATCTTCTGAGGTGTCTGAAGAGATATCACAACGTGAATCTGATGATCACCCCGACTCACAAGTGGTAGTAGTTCCAGCTTTTGCTGGTCTAGGTACACCGTATTGGGATATGGACGCTAGGGGAGCAGTGCTAGGATTAACTAGGGATTCTGGTGCAGATGCAATCATTAGAGCAGCACTTGAATCATTAGCATTTCAAAGCATGGATGTACTAAAGGCTATGCAAGAGGATTCAGGCATTTCTCTATTCACTCTTCAAGTTGATGGTGGTGCATCAGCGAACAATTATTTGATGCAGTTTCAATCAGACCTACTTGGTGTCAACATAGAAAGGCCCAAATCTGTAGAAAGCACTGCAGCTGGAGTTGCCTTAATGGCAGCTGTGACGATGGGAGAGAAGGTGCTGTCAGAACTTAAATGTACCAGGGAAATCGACGTTGTGTTCTCTCCTGAAAAGTCTGTTGATTGGAGGGAAAAGAAGGCTGCTCTTTGGAATGATGCTGTAAATAGAGTTAGAACAAATGCTGTTTAACTCAGTTGCGTTTTTCATATTTCTCCCGATTGTTTTTGGGCTGTATTGGTCATTAAGGGGCTCATTGCGCTCTCAAAACGCGTTTTTAGTCGCGTCTAGTTACATTTTCTACGGTTGGTGGGATTGGAGATTTTTAGGCCTAATTATTTTCTCTACAGTTTTAGACTACTGTCTTTCAAGAAATATGACCAAGGCCCGATTGTGGCTTTCATTGCTTGGCAACCTGGGAGTATTAGGGCTTTTTAAATACTACAATTTCTTCGTTGATTCATGGATCAATGCTTGGGGAGCTTTAGGCGTAGAAATGCATGCATCTACAATGCAGATAATTCTACCTGTAGGCATCAGTTTTTACACATTCCAAACCCTGAGCTACTCTATTGACGTTTACAGGGATAGGCTAAAACCCACCAGTGACCCCATCGCCTTCGCTGCATTCGTAGGCTTCTTCCCTCAACTTGTCGCAGGCCCCATCGAAAGGGCTGTAAAACTGCTACCCCAAATAGAAAGGCCAAGAACCTTCAATTACAACGAGGCTGTGTCTGGCCTACGCCTCATCCTTTGGGGATTATTCAAAAAGGTTGTAGTTGCTGATACTTGTGCTCGCTATGCTGATATGATTTTCTCAGATCCATCGGCTTATTCAACTCCCTCGCTAATTATGGGAGCCATCTATTTCTCATTCCAGATATATGGTGATTTCAGCGGTTATAGCGATATAGCAATCGGGACGTCTAGGTTGTTTGGGATCAGGTTATCTACAAACTTTAAATTCCCTTATTTCTCTAGAGATATAGCTGAATTCTGGAGGAGATGGCACATAAGCCTGAGTACATGGTTTAGGGATTATCTATACATTCCTCTAGGTGGATCAAGGGGCTCTAAAGCAACTGTTTTGAGAAATGTAGCAATCATATTTCTAGTAAGTGGATTGTGGCACGGAGCAAATTGGACCTTTGTGGTTTGGGGTGGGGTGCATGCAGCACTATTCATGCCTCTTATCCTTCTTGGGGCAAATAGAAAACACACAGATGATGTGGTTGCTCAAGGACGATTGCTACCGAGTTTCAGCGAAGCAGCCCAAATGCTATTTACATTCTCAATGGTAACTCTAGCTTGGATCTTCTTCAGAACTGATTCAATCGAACTTGCTTTTGTGTATTTAAGCGGAATCCTAAGCTTAAACCTAGAGTTGATAGTCAATCATTTTGTCCCTACAGCCCTAATCTTTATAGGTATAATGATCATAGTGGATTGGTTGAGTAGGACAGGAGAAATCCCAACTTGGTGGCTGCGTGAGAAATTCAAGCCTCTCAGATGGGCTATGTACACCCTTGCTATTGTTCTTATTCTAAAGAACCTACAGAACGGTTCTAGTTTCATTTACTTTCAATTCTAGCCAAATGAAACAATTACTCTCTAGAATATTATCATTTACATGCTTTGCAGCTGTGGTTGTTGCTTGCCTTTGGTTTGCAGCATTTTCTTTTCCTCAAGTAGAAACACATCTTGTGGCCAAACGATCTGACGAAGGCGGCCTCAGACTTAGAACTGAAGAATTTGAATCTCTTTATACGTCCCCAAAAGACTCTCTTGATTTCCTTTTTCTTGGAAGCTCTACTTGCTACTGCGGCATAGATCCTTATGCTCTGGAAGCTAATGGTTACAAAGCGTTTAGCCTTTGTTCATCAGCTCAGAGAATAGAAAACTCAGCTGATATTCTAGATTATGCACTAGAGCGATGTACTCCCAGATTTATAGTTTTAGATGCTTATCCGGAGTTTTGGGATGGTCCATTGTCTAGCGTCGAATGCGAGAGAGATTGGATAATTAATGGGCCACGACTTCCTCTCAGAAGACTTGATCCCTACAATGCCTTTTTAAAGTTGTACCACTTGGTGGCTGATTATTTTGGCGTAGACCACAAACCTTTG
>PBNL01000030.1 GCA_002723115.1 Methanobacteriota archaeon
CCCTCTGCACAGGAAATTCTTGCAGGTCTCAAATTGCAGAAGGTTTTCTCAAAACCCTAGCTGGAGAAAGTGCAAACATCTACAGTGCTGGAATTGAAACTCACGGCGTTAACCCAAGAGCAATTCAAACAATGTCTGAAATAGGCATTGACATAAGCACCCACACTTCAAACCACATTGAAGAATACAGCACAGTGGAATTCACACATATAATTACAGTATGTGACCACGCAGCTGAGAACTGCCCCTACTTTCCTTCACGAGCTACAAGACATCACTTCAATTTCCCTGATCCTGCTAAAGCAACTGGGACTGAAGAAGAGATTATGGACGAATTCCGTAGAGTGAGAGATTTGATAAAGGGATATCTAGAAGATTTCGTGAAATCTATGCTTTCAACCCCTTAACAATCTTACTAGCTAGGCCAGGACCTTTGTAGATCATGCAGCTGTAAATTTGAACTAGCGATGCTCCAACTTCTAGTTTTTCACGAGCAGCTTCTACGCCATCTATCCCGCCTACTCCAATAATTGGGAACGAGCCTGCTGACTTTTCGCTTAGGTAACGGACTACATCTGTAGAACGTTCTCGTACTGGTGAGCCGCTCAAGCCCCCAGCTCCGATTGACTCAACTTTAGAGTAGTCAGTTGACAAGCCTTCTCTACTAATTGTTGTGTTAGTAGCAATGACCCCATCGATTCCAACAGACTTCACGATATCGACGATATCGTCTAGTTGGCCATTCTCCATATCAGGAGCGATCTTTAAAAAGATGGGGCGTTGAATGTCCTTTGACTGGTTAGCTGATACGACTGCTGAGAGTAAAGCAGTTAATGGCTCCTTATCCTGCAACTCCCTGATTCCAGGAGTGTTAGGAGAGCTTACATTAACTGTAAAGTAATCTACATATGGGTGAAGAGCGTTAAAGCAAATGAGGTAGTCGTCTACAGCTTTGTTATTGGGTGTGACTTTGTTTTTGCCTATGTTTCCTCCTACGATTAAACCATCGGGTCTGCGCTTGAGTCTTTCAACTGCGTCGTGAACTCCGCCGTTGTTGAAGCCCATTCGATTGATCAAACCGCCATCAGATGGGAGGCGAAAAAGTCGGGGTTGGGGATTGCCGGCTTGAGCAACTGGGGTTAAGGTTCCTATCTCTACGTGACCAAAACCAAGTACGTTTAATTCACGAAGCCAACGTGCGTCTTTATCGAATCCGGCGGCGAGACCAACGCGGTTTGGGAATTTCAATCCGCATACTTCAGTTGCGCCATTTTCCGACGTTTGGTTAAAGTAACGCTTTAAGAAAAATTCCACTCCTGGTATACGTACTGCTATACTCAAAAGGCCCATTGCAGTATAGTGAGCTCTCTCCGGAGACATTAGGAAAAACAGGGGTTTCAGGACTTTTTCGTACATCGCCACAAAGATAAGTCTTGAAAATTTAACAGAGGCAAATTGTGAATAACCCTGTTGATAGCGTCAAGTAATTACCCCCGAAGAACCCTGAAACTATAGTTTAATTTTGATATCCAAGTATGAAAAACTTGGGATTACTTAGCTGGCTTTCTAAGCGAAAACTCACTGACGAACAGGTTGCAAACATCTTCGTCAACACGTCTTTCGAGACTGTAGAGCTTGGCTGGCCTGAAGTAGCCTCACTCCTGAACATGATGCCCGAGTTTGAAAAAGCTCCCGAATTAGACGCTGAAGATTACGGGAAATTTCTAATGATTGTAGTGGCAGCAAACTTGAGTCATGTACCCAAACATTTTGCTAACGGTGTTGACAGAGCCATAATCAAAAGATGTGTTGCAAAATTTGCAAGAGCTCTAGGTGTGCCTAAAGACAAGTTTGCAAACAAAGTCAAAGAATTCAGGAATTTCATGAAGGAAATAAATAGACCTTCAAAAAACACAACTACTGCGATGACACGTGCTGTCATATACAAATACGATCTAATTGAGTGTCAGGACGCATACTTCCGTGACATGAACGTTCCTAATCCTATTATACAAAAGGCCCTTAGAGATTTGATGGTAAACTTTATTTGGGATTGGGATGAAATCAGTGACAACTACAGAGTTGACATCACTGAGGAAGATGAAGTGGCAGCAGGCTAACTTAAAGATCTATCTAAATCTCTAGCAACATCTCTATCCTTTATTGCTGCACGCTTATCGTGCATCTTCTTACCCTTTGCAACTCTGAACTTGAGTTTGGCATATCCGCTTTGGGCTATAAAAAGTAAAGTTGGTACAAGTGTAATACCAACGTTCTTCAACTTCTTGTCCAACTTTTTAATCTCATTCTTAGTCAACAACAACTTTCGCTGACGACGAGGATTTTGAGGGACATATCCAGCATTTGGATAATTTTCGACGTGCATATTAATGACCCACATCTCTCCTTTTTCCATCTTACAATAAGCTTCAGCTATGCTTGCCTTTCCATTTCGAATGGATTTAATCTCACTACCATTTAATTGTATACCCGCAGTGAACTCATCTTCAAGAAAATAAGTAAACGAAGCCTTTTTATTCTTTATCTCCACGGACATATTGCGAAGGTAAGTTAACTTCGAATGATGATTTCAAGTGGGAACGATAGAGATTTATTCAACATTCCAAAAGTTGAACTCCATTGCCATCTAGAGCTTGCTTATAGATTGGCTACAATGAAGGCTTGGGCTATTGAGGATGGTGATTTGCCGGAGGGGTGTAGCGATGAGGAGTTTAAGGCCAAATACATGGTACTCTCCCCCATGAACGACCTCCCAACTGTGCTTCAGAAATTTCTTGTGACTAGAGATAGGATAAAATCCTTAGAACGAATTGAGAGGCTGACATTCGAGGCATGCGAGGATATGTACTTGATTTCTAACGTGCGCATTTTGGAGTTGAGGTATGCGCCGAGTTTTGTGCTAGAGGTTTACCCTGAACTGGGTGCTGATAGGATGCATGAAGCGATTATGCGAGGTTGTGCTAGGGCTGAGGTGAAGTACCCGATTGCTGTGGGGATTATCTGTTTGTTGCAGAGGATTAAAAGCGTGACTGAGAATGAGTATTGGGCTGATTTTGCAATTGAAAGAAAGGGTGAGATACTAGGAATTGATTTGGCTGATGACGAGGTAAATTATCCTCCAGAACCCTTTACTCACATTTTTCAAAAGGCCAAATCTGCTGGTCTTGGCATCACAGTACACGCAGGAGAGCCTAACGACCCAAACGCTTCCAACAACATATTAACTTCAATAGAGATGCTTGGCGCCGATAGAATTGGGCATGGAGTTCAGGCTATCATGGATTTGAAAGTCATTGAGGTATTGAGAGAATCGAAAATCCCACTTGAATTGTGCCCTACCTCTAATGTTCTTACAAAGGCTGTGGATAGTGCAGACAAGCATCCAATTAAAAGATTATTCGACCTCGGAGTGAGGACTACATTAAATAGTGATGATCCCGGTGTAATGGGAATTACACTAATGACAGAGTATGAAATCGCGCACAATATCCTAGGCATGACTTTAAATGAACTCGAGAAGTGCAACCAATGGGCGATGGAAGCGTCGTTTATTTGTAAAGAGAAAAAGGCCGTGGTTTGGCCAGTTTAAAATGAAAAAATTAGCAACCTTGTTTCTTGCTGTAGCATTTGTTTCTACAGCATTTGCTCAAACACAAACTGTAGGTGTTTTCACTAATGAAGAAAACAGCTTTAACGGTTACACTTTATACGCTCCCATCCCAGGGTTTGACACATATCTGATCAACAACTGTGGTGAGGTGGTGAATCAATGGACTAGCGGATACAGAATTGGACTAAGTGCATACTTGCTCGAGGATGGTTCTCTGTTGAGGACAGGTCAACTACCTTCTTATGCTGAACATCCATTTTCAGGTGGTGGAACTGGAGGGAGAGTTGAGAGATTCAATTGGGAGGGAGAGCTTGTGTGGCATATAGACTGGGCCGACTCAATTAAACATCACCACCATGACATCGAATATATGCCTAATGGAAATATCCTGTTGATTTCATGGGAATTACATAGTTATGAAGAAGCTCTTGAAATGGGTAAAAACACAACTCAGACTGAGAATCCTGTTTGGTGTTGTCAAATTGTAGAGATAGAGCCAACTGGTTCTGAGGGTGGTGATATTGTTTGGTCTTGGAGCGCTTGGGACCATCTAGTACAAGACACCGATCCTAATAAACCCAACTACGGCGTTGTTTCTGAAAACCCACGCAAATTCAACATCAACTACTCCAATGGCAATGGTCCCAACCAAGGAGCTGGTAACTCAGATTGGATGCATTGCAACTCTGTAGATTACAACGCTGACCTAGACCAAATCATGATCAGCTCAGCCAAGTTCTGCGAATATTGGATAATCGATCACAACTTGACCACAGAAGAAGCTACAACCGACGCTGGAGACCTTCTATACAGGTGGGGAAACCCTGAATCATACCAAATGGGCACAGAAGCAGACCAAACCTTATTCCACCAACACGATGCACATTGGTCTACTGATGGCATAATGGTGTACAACAACGGAAAGAACAGGCCTGAGGGCGATTACAGTACAGTTGAAATGTTCGAGCTACCTGAGATGGTTTACGGTCAATATCCGCTTAGTGCTGATGGGACATTTGGACCTGCAACTTATGCATGGAGGTATCCTCAGGAATTCGACGCTGAGTTCTACTCACAGAACATAAGTGGTGCCACTAGACTTCCAAACGGCAACACCTTGATATGCGAAGGCGGGTCTGGTCATCTATTCGAGGTGACGTCTGATGAAGAGGTGGTTTGGGATTATGTGAGTCCTATTACTGCATTTGGCGCAACTACTCAAGGTAATGACCCTGGTAACACTTCGGTATTTAAGACTTATAGATATGCTCCAGAATACCCAGCTTTTGAAGGGCGTGACATGACCCCAGGCGATGTGATTGAGGTGAACTCTTGGGATTGGGGCTGTACTCTTTCAGTCTTGGATCTCGCTAGTATTCATCAAACACTTGAAATCTACCCAAATCCTTCTTTGAATACATTTAAGTGCAACCCTGGTGTTGGGGAAATAGACGTCTTCAATACTTTGGGTAAGAAGGAATGCACAATCTCAACCTCATTTGGAGATGTTGAATTTGGATCAGATTTAAACCCTGGATTTTACTTAGTTATCTTCACTGGCTGTAATGGCGAGCTATTTAAAAGCTCAATCTTAAAACAATAGACAATGGCTGATTCTATAATCGTTGAAAATGTTGGGGCAACTAGATATATAACCCTAAATAGGCCTCAAGCATTTAACAGCTTTGACAGAGAAATGGGAGCTGCTTTCCAGCAGGCTCTTGATGATGCTGGTTCTGACGATAGCGTTAGATGCATCGTTATTACTGGAGAAGGGAGGGCATTTTGTGCAGGCCAAGACTTAAAAGAAGTCACCGCCCCTGACGCTCCCAACTTCAAAGTGATTGTTGAAGAAACGTACAACCAGAGCATCAGAAGGATTTGCTCAATCAAGAAGCCAGTAATCGCCGCAGTTAATGGTGTTGCAGCTGGAGCCGGGGCTAATATCGCACTTTCATGTGACCTGACAATTGCCACTGAAAGTGCTTCTTTTATTCAAGCCTTTTCTATGATTGGATTGATCCCAGATAGTGGTGGAACTTGGTGGTTGCCACGCCTTGTAGGTATGCAAAGGGCCAAGGCTATGGCATTCTTCGGTAATAAAGTTGGAGCGTGTGAGGCTGAAAGCATAGGCCTTATTTACAAATGCGTTGATGACGATAAATTCAAGGAAACTGTAGATGCTACTGCCGCGAAACTTGCAGCTATGCCCACACTTGCCCTAGGCCTAACAAAAGCTGCATTCCACGAAGGCATGGATAGCGATTTGAACGAGCAATTAGCTAGGGAATTAGATTATCAGTTTACTGCTGCAGAATCCGAAGATTACGCTGAAGGCGTAGCCTCGTTCCTCGAAAAGAGAGCTCCAAATTTTAAGGGGAAATAAACTATTGCTGAATAGCTCTAAAGTACGTAGTTGCTACAATTGCAGCGGTTTCCGTGCGCAACCTACCTTCTCCTAGGCTGATTTCTACAGCGCCTTTTTCCAGTGCAAAATCCACTTCTTCCTTAGTGAAATCACCTTCAGGGCCTATTGCAATGCAAGCGTCCTGTCCTGATGGAATTGCTTTGAGGACATGAACCTTTTCAGATTCCATGCAATGGGCGATGAAGATGTTGGAATCAACCGCTTTTATGCCTTCTTCGAAAGCGCAGGCGTCTTCGAGTTTTGGCAACCAAGATCTGCCGCTTTGCTTCATTGCTGACACGATTACCTTTTTCCATCTTTGATGCTTCTCTACCCTCCTTTCCGATCTAATAGACCAAACCGGAATTACCCTATCCACTCCTATCTCTACTGCCTTTTCTAGGAACCACTCAAAACGTTCAGTTTGCTTGGTGGGGCAAACAAGCATGGTGAGTTGAGGGTTGGGTCTATCGTGTCTAGAAACTGACTCCACTTCAACAACGCAATTGCGTTTACCTATTTCTACAATGACCGCATCGGCTGATCCACCCATCCCATCAATTAATTGGAATGAATCTCCTACCCTAGCCCTTAGGACTTTGATAGCATGACGTACCTCATCTTCTGGAAGCTCAAAGCATCCTTCACGAAGATCAGGCACGTATAATAATCTCACTTAGTTTGCGCTTACCGCAACACGTGGGCCACCAGAACGCATAGCATCTGTAGCAGTCTCATCAAATTGAGAAAAGTTTGCAACGAATCTCTGCGCTAGGTCAGCTGCAGCAGCATCGTAAGCATTCTTATCAGCCCAAGTTTCACGTGGGTTTAATACTTCTGAAGGAACGTCAGGACAAGAGTTTGGCACATTTAGACCAAATACCTCATCAGTCCTCATATCACTTTCATTTAGCTTTCCTTCTAGAGCTGCAGTAATCATAGCTCTTGTGTAGCGAAGCTTCATTCTAGAACCAACGCCGTAACCACCGCCAGTCCATCCAGTATTTACTAGCCAAATTCTAGCTCCGTGCTTTTCGATTCTTTCACCTAGCATCTCTGCGTACTCTGTTGGAGCAAGTGGAAGGAAAGGCGCACCAAAACAAGCTGAGAATGCAGTTTGAGGCTCAACAACTCCTACTTCAGTACCAGCAACTTTTGCAGTGTAACCACTGATGAAGTGGAACATGGCTTGGTTTGCGTCAAGACTGCTGATCGGAGGCAGTACTCCAAAAGCGTCGCACGTCAAAAAGAAAATATCTGTTGGGTGTCCTCCCATTCCGCTTTTAACAGCACCTGGAATGTGGTCGATAGGGTAAGAAACACGAGTGTTTGGCGTGATGCTGTCGTCCTCGTAGTTTGGCGTTACGCCGTCGCTTTCGAAGCCTATGTTCTCAAGAAGCGCACCGTATTTGATCGCATTGTAAATCTGTGGCTCTCTCTCTTCGCTGAGGTCAATGGTTTTTGCGTAACAGCCG
Source organism: Methanobacteriota archaeon (assembly GCA_002723115.1). Taxonomy (GTDB): domain Bacteria; phylum Bacteroidota; class Bacteroidia; order Flavobacteriales_D; family Sanyastnellaceae; genus UBA974. Next base: position 7,514 of record PBNL01000030.1, read on the forward strand.
CCCTCCATGTTGAAGACACCGTTGTCAGACCATCCGTGCTCGTCGTCACCGATTAGGTTTCTTAGTGGATCGCTGCTAAGTGTAGTCTTTCCTGTTCCGCTTAATCCGAAGAACACTGCTACGTTATCGTCCTTTCCTACGTTAGATGAGCAGTGCATTGGTAGTACGTTGTGTACTTCAGGAAGTTCGAAGTTCATCACAGAGAACATTCCCTTCTTTATCTCACCAGTGTAGCCTGAACCAGCAACAATAATCATCTTTCTTGTGAAATCTATAGCGCTGATGTTTCCTTGCCTGCAACCGTGACGTTCAGGGTTAGATTCAAATTCAGGAACACAGATTACGTGCCATGATGGATTATCATTTTCAATCTCTGTAGTACCAATCTCCAGAAACATATTGTTTACGAATAGACTTGAGTAAGCGAACTCAGACACAACTCTAGTAATAATTCTAGTAGCTGGGTCTGCTCCTACAGCTCCATCTCTTACGTATACGTTCTTTCCATAAAGATATTCCTGAACATCCTCGTAAAGACGCCCAAAATCTTCGCTAGAAATGCTCTGATTTATTTCTCCCCAATCAACTCTGTTGTTGGTTTTATCATCACCAACGATGAATCTATCCTTAGGAGAACGACCTGTAAACTCACCAGTATTAATGGCCAAAGCGCCAGTATCTGCTAATTTACCCTCGCCGTTGAGGATGCATTCTTTCACAAGTGTTGAGGGAGGAAGATTCCATTGCGCGCTAGCTACTCCTTCAAGGCCAATAGCTTCAAGAGACGCGTTTTTAGGGGTAATACCCGTGTGCTTCATGTGTTTGAGGAAATGTATTTAAAAATCCTGCTGCAAAGATAGGCTTTACCATCTCTTTGACATTGAAAATTGTTCACAACGTTCTAACTTATATTTTATCTTTACGACATGAGAAAAATTGAGATTATACTAATGGGTTTGGCCTTTGTTGCTTTAACCTCTTGTGGAGAAAGTAGCAGCAAATCAGTTGAGACAAATAAAAATGCCGAACAGACTGAAAACCCTGTAGGAAGAGAACTAACAGAGGCTGAGAAAAAAGGCATGAGACTTATGAAAAGTCGCCAAGATTCTAAAAGAAATATGATATCAGATAAATCAAAAAATATGACATCTGCATATCGCTACCTTGTATCAAGTGAAGAGTACCCCATCTTTTCTAATCTTGTGAAAAAGTCGAGAATTAATAAGCACATTCACAGCGGAGATGTAACACTACTTGCTCCAGTTGATAAAGCATTCGATGACTACCCTCGTTATAAGGAATTGCTTTTTGCTGGCAACGAAGACGCTTTAGATGAATTCATCTCATATCACATTGTAAATGAATCCATGGAATACAAGAAATTTTCTGAAGGTGATAATTGGCAGGTTCACGCTGGTCCTACTCTAGAATTAAGTAGAGAAGGTGGTATTTATTTTGGCGGAGCTCACGTGAGATCAGGATCTATAGAAACAGAGAGGGGTGCTATTATAGGGATGGACGATTTGATTTACTTCCCTAAGCTTGATAAGTAATGAATTATGCCAAACATATATTGGCAATTGCATGTCTAAGCCTATCTCTGACTACTGAAGCTCAGTGGGATTACGGTTTTGAAGTCGGAGACATTCCTGTAGTATATCAAGGAGATACACTAGATTTTGCTTGGACTGGGGGGTTGACTGCTCCTATGTGGTCACCTATAGATTTGGACTTTGATTCAGATATGGATTTGTTTGTTTTTGACAGGGATGGCCATAGGGTTTTGGCATTTGAGAGGAATGGAGATGACTGGAAATACAGACCCGAATGGTGCTACGGTTGGCCTGAAATGAATTCATGGTGTCTACTGCGTGATTACGACTGTGATGGAAAGCCTGACATATTTACTGCGCAGCAAAACCTAAACACTATAATGGTCTACAAAAACAATACTGTAGACCCTTTAAACCCTCAATTTGAGCTCATAGTAGATCCTTTAACTTGTGAATATGAGGATGCTGGTGGCGTTTCACAGCCAAACGTTTTCTGTCAATATTCAGACACTCCAGCTATTCAAGATTTAGATGGTGATGGTGATTTGGACATTATCACATTTACTGAATCTGCAACTACTCTATACAAATATGAAGGCCAAACCGAATGTGGCTTAGACATGATCTGCACAAATAGATGCTATGGAATGCTTGCAGAAGCTAGCGAAAACAACAATCTATACATAGGCGAAGACTTTGAATGCCAGTTCAATGTTGTAGACCCCCGTGACGACGAGTACAGACACCTTGGCGGATCAATAACTGCTCTTCAACTAGACGCAAATGGACCACTAGATCTATTGATGGGAGATGTAACATACCCTACAATTGTAGGTATTCTTCTAGAAGACGCTTATGACGGTCAAGACAGTGCAGTATTTACAGATTTCAATTTTCCAATCTTAACAAACGGTATAGAAGCATTAGACTGCCAAAGATTTCCAGCTGCTTATAGAGTTGATGTTGATGCGGACGGGGTAAAGGATTTAATATGTAGTCCTAATACATATTTAGAAGTAGACGACGATAAATGCGTTCATTATCTGAGAAACGCAGGAACTGATGAATTACCTGTTTGGGATTATGTAACCCAAACCTTCCTTCACGACCAAATGATAGATATGGGTAGAGGAGCCTACCCTAGGTTAAAGGATATTAATGGTGACGGCCTAATTGACCTCATTGTTTCAAACAAAGAAAACTACAATGGAGTAAATGACACCCCAACAAAACTTCACGGTTATAAAAACATTGGCACACTAGAAAATCCTGTATTCGAAAAGCCAACTGAAGTACTTGCTGACTTAACTACTTTTGGAATTGAAAGTGCAGTGCCTACAGTAGGTGATTTAGATGGCGACGGAGATGTTGATTTAATAGTTGGAGATGAGTTTGGATTACTACATTATTTTGTGAATGAAGCAGGTCCAAATTCCTGGCCAATTTTTGAGGTGAATATGCTCGGTGTTTTGGACTCAGATGGAGTGCGTATTGACATACAACAATTTGCCGCACCTCAGTTGATAGATATCGACCAAGATGGTCTTCTAGACCTTGTGATTGGAGAGAAAAATGGAAACTTAAATCTCTACCTAAATTGCGGAACTGCCGACAATATGTCTTGGTGTAAATACGAAAGCACATCATTTGGAGAAGCTTGGGGTAATATATTTGTAGACAATGTTTTAATGATAAACGGTTATAGCACTCCTTCAATAGTGGAGGATGCTAGCGGAATGCACTTAATTGCTTCAAACGAAGTGGGTTCAGTTGAATACTTTGGGCTTGTTCAAGACGACCTTGAATTTGAATATTCACTAATCACTCCCAACATCTTAAACTACATTTCAGGTGTGAGATCTTCATGCGCTTTTGCAGACCTAAATAACGACGGAAAATTAGACTGTTTAATGGGTATTCAAAACGGCGGTTTAAGATGCTATTATGGATCAGATTCTGTTACTATAAATACACCTGAAATTGAGGAAGAATCCGCGACCGATTTCACCATTTTCCCAAACCCGGGAAACAACTTATTAAACTGGAAATCTTCTGATCTAAATCTCGAGGTAAAGGTGTTTAATTCTGTTGGAGTTTTAATGGGTGTGTTTAATAAAAACCAAATCCAAACTGAAGACTGGGCTGTTGGTTCATACATAATAGTCCCAACAAAAACGGGAAGCCCTGTTGGACCTCCCGTTCTTTGGATAAAACTAGAAAACTAGTCTTAGTTCATTCCGTCGAGCACAGCCTTTACTTCTCTTACAGCTGTTTCGCTTTCAGCTAGTAGTTTCTTTTCCTCGTCATTAAGATCTAGTTCGATAACTTTCTCAACTCCGTTTTTACCAAGAATTACTGGTACACCTAAGTACATATCAGATATCCCGTACTCTCCAGTCATCCAAACGCAACAAGGGAAAACTCGACGTTGGTCCTTAACTATTGCTTCCACCATCTGTGCTGCAGCAGCACCTGGAGCATACCAAGCAGATGTACCAAGAAGATTAACGATCTCTCCTCCACCCTTCTTTGTACGTTCAACAATAGAGCTAAGAGTTTCATCATCGATAAGCTCTGTTACAGGAATACCACCAACAGTAGTGTAACGTGGAAGTGGAACCATTGTATCACCGTGTCCACCCATAAGTACGGCTTGGATATCCTTAGGGCTAACATTTAAAGCCTCAGCAAGGAATGAACGGTAACGAGCAGTATCAAGAATTCCAGCCATACCAATAACTCGAGTTGAATCAACTCCAGCGTTTAAGTATGCACAGTAAGTCATTACGTCAAGTGGGTTTGAAACGATAACAAGGATAGCGTTTGGGCTATGCTCCATAATCTGAGTCGTAACTGACTTTACAATTCCAGCGTTAGTCGCGATCAAATCATCACGGCTCATACCAGGCTTACGCGGAAGACCTGATGTGATAACAACTACGTCAGAGTTTGCAGTTTTTGAATAATCATTGGTAGAACCTACAGTTCTAGTGTCGTAAAGATTGATCGGAGATGTCTCCCAGATATCAAGGGCTTTACCTTCAGCAAAGCCGTCCTTAATATCAAGAAGTACTACTTCATTTGCTACTTCACGTGTTGCAAGAACATTTGCACAAGTGGCGCCTACATTACCAGCACCTACAACAGTAACTTTCATTTTAAGATATTGGGGTTTGGGAGTGCAAAAATACAGGCTCAAGGTTCTTCACTGAAACAAATGAGTGCCTATTTTCGTTATCAAACTACGAATACATGAAAGCCTACATTTCTTTCCTATGTCTTTTTGCCGCCATGGTTCCATTGAACTTGGCATTTGCTCAGCCTGGAACCCTCCCTACTGCTAAGGGTTCAATGCCTTCTGGAGAAGCTGGGGTAGACTATAATTTAGTAAATCTTGATGGCGAAAAAGAGGGGGAGTGGATTAGGGTTTGGCCTAATGGAAGCATCTATTATAAGGGTTCATTTGAACATGATAGACCAAGCGGCGAGTTTTTATACTTCTACGAAACTGGGAAATTGATGTCTAAAATCAATCATGCATCAATGATCACAACAGCAATTCACTATAGGCCAAACGGATCAGTTCAAGCCTCTGGGCTTTACAATAAAATGGAGGGAGATGCTGAACCTACAAAGCAAGGAACATGGGGGTATTACGACGAAAACTCACAGCACATTAGATCTGAGAACTATGAAAATGGCATCTTACATGGTGAATACTGGTTAAAGGACGCAAAGGGTCGACTAGTAGATGCTGGAGAATACAATCAAGGTGATAAGAATGGAACTTGGATGTCTTACTACGAAAACGGATCTGTTAGACAAAGCATTTCTTATGTAAACGGTGAGCTTGAGGGGGCATTTACGTTATATCACACTAATTCCAATATCCAAATAGAAGGGCAATATCTAGAAGGGCACGAGGATGGATCGTGGAAGACATACCATGAGGATGGAGTAATGGAAATGATTATTAAATATTCATTTGGAAAGAAGGTGAAAGAAATTAGGCTAAACGGTCTTTTCGAGGACACTTTCGCGGATGGCAGGTCGATGAGTGAATACACATATAAGGATAAGGAATTGGATGGACCATACAGGGTTTGGCATGATTGCGGAGGATATGTAATAGAACCTTTTACAGATGAAAAGACTGGTGAACAGCTTCAAAGAAGAGTTCTCAAAGGAACTCAAGTGAAGGAAGAGGGTGAATACGTAAATGGCAAACTTGATGGTCCTAGATATTTCTACGACATTAAGGGTAAACTCGTAAAGAAAGAGGATTACGAAAACGGAGTACTAGTCGATTAGTAGCCGTACTTTTCCTTCCATAGAGCTTTGAGTCCCTTGCGGATTTTGATTTCGCGGGGATTATTTCCTGGTTCGTAGAGTGTATGTCCGCTTAATTGTTCAGGCATGCATTCCTGAGAACTGAAACCACCTGTTGAATTATGATCATATTGATAGCCATCACCATAACCTAGCTTACTCATTAATTCTGTAGGAGCATTGCGAAGGTGAAGCGGTACTTGAAGATCACCTGTTTCGCGCACCAGTTGTTGAGCATCCTTAATAGCCAAATAAGAGGCATTACTCTTAGGACTACTCGCTAGATAAACTGTACATTGAGAGAGGATTATCCTTGCTTCAGGCCATCCAATTCGCTCTACAGCTTGAAAAGTCGATGATGCAATAACTAATGCTGTAGGATTTGCATTTCCGACATCCTCTGATGCAGCAATAAGCAGCCTTCTGGCAATGAATTTGGGATCTTCCCCACCTTCTACCATTCTAGCTAGATAATAAAGAGCTGCGTTTGGGTCACTTGACCTGATACTTTTAATAAATGCACTAATAATATCGTAATGTGCCTCTCCCCCCTTGTCATAGCCTGCTGTTGTGGTTTGGATTATTTCCTTAACCCTTGCATTGTTTACCTCTACCTTACCACTTGGCACGCTAGACACAACCATCTCCAATATATTTAACAATCTTCTAGCATCACCTCCGCTCGCGCGCATCAAAGTGTCAGTTTCAACAAGCTCTATTTTACGCTTCTTCAAAACAACATCATCTTCAATAGCAGTTCTAATAAGATGCATCATCTCATCATGATTGAGATGGTTAAGAACATAGATTTGGCATCTTGATCTAAGTGCGGGAATTACCTCAAAAGATGGGTTTTCAGTAGTTGCTCCAATAAGAACCACTAACCCCTGCTCAACTGCTCCTAGTAAGCTGTCTTGTTGAGATTTAGAAAACCTGTGAATCTCGTCAATAAATAGGATTGATTTGCCAGCGAACATCCCACCAGATTTTGCTCTACCAATTACTTCACGGACTTCTTTTACACCGCTATTTATTGCTGAAAGTTGATGAAAAGGCAGCCCTACTTTTTCAGCCAAAATCCTAGCCAATGTAGTCTTCCCCACACCTGGAGGGCCCCAAAGTATCATTGAAGGCAATGATGCATTTTCTGCAGCTTTTTTCAGTATACTATCGTCGCCTACAAGATGGGTTTGGCCTAAATATGTATCCAAACTTTGAGGCCTCATCCTTTCAGCTAACGGTATGTTTTCATCGCCTATCACCACCCCTCAAACTTAGTGATGTTTCTCTTATGAAGTTTGATGCTTGAGGGTCTTTTATGCTTCCATCTTCTATGAGTCCAAAGCCAACTTTCAGGATGTGAGACAATATCTCTTTCGAGCATAGAACAACACTTTTCTATCACCTCTCCTCTTTTTGCCGATTTAATATCATCTTCAATCAATGCAAAAGTCATTTCATATCTACCACGACCAATTCGTTCTATAGATGCATAAACAACAGCAGCATCCATCCTCTGTGCAAATTTTTCTATCCCAGGATAGATAGGCGTTTCAACTCCTAGAAAATTAGTCCAATAAGCTTGGTTTGGATTTTGTGGACTTTGATCAAATATCAGAGAGCATAAAACTGGCTGTTCTTCGTTTCTAGCAAGCCATTCCCTGCACTCATTCATTTCCAAAACCTCCATTCCTGCCCTACTTCTAGACGCCCTAAATGCTTCGTCAAAAATCTTGTTGTTGAGTTTTTTATAGACAGCACAGGTTTTGTGCATAAATCTATTTGGCACTGATAGTGCAAACATTTCCCAATTTGCCACATGTCCACCAACAAGAACGACATTTACATCTTTTGCAAATAATTCATCAATGAGTTCAGAATTCTTGTAAATCAATCTATTGCTAACGTCATTAATTGATGCTGTAAATAACTTAGTAGATTCGAATGCCAAATCCATGAGATTCAGATAAATTCTGTAG
>PBNL01000031.1 GCA_002723115.1 Methanobacteriota archaeon
CTCCGCAGATGCATCTGGTGCAGGAGCAGCAAAAGGATTAGCATTGGGATCCATCATTAGGTCTACTTCTGATTTAACTGACGCCATGTTACCAAGCCTTGCTTTCGCATCTAGGTTAGAGTAGTAGGTGTTAGGGAATGCAAGAAATATGTGAAAGTGCTTTGAATAAGGAACGTATACTAGGAAGCACAGTACACCAATAATGTGGAACCACCAACAGCTCCTTTCAATTAAAATTATAGCAGAATCACTCATACCCTGAAGGCAATCAGCAATAATTGAGCTTATGGGAAAGGCTGAAGGGTCAACAACTGCTTCTGTGTAATGATGTAGAGCTCTTTCCATTGCTATTGAGTCTGCAGCATTCATTGTAATAAATGCACTCATTAAAAGAATTTCAGCAATAAGAATTATTGTGGCATCTAAAGACGGCCAACCACTCATTTCAGGTGATTTAAATCTCGCAATTGCTAAAACATGACGCCTTACGAGGAAAATAGCACAGGCAAGAAGTACACCTAGGGCTAGGAATTCAAATGAAGCAATCAATAAGCTGTAAAGTGGAACGCTAGAAAACACCCTGTGAGTGCCAAACAACCCATCAACAATGATTTCCATCATTTCTAGATTGATTATCACAAATCCCAAATAAACTAGTATGTGTAATACACCAGCTATTGGGCGTGCCACCATTTTGCTTTGGCCTAAAGCAACTCTAGCCATGGTCATCCATCTCTCGCCTTTTCTGTCGCTAAGATCTACATCTGTACCTAAGAGAATGTTTCTACGGATAAAGAGAATCCTCTTTGTGAAGAAGAAACCAGCAGTGGCAAATAGAAGTGCAAATATGATTTGGGCTATCATTCGTCAGTGTTGTTTTCTTCAGCTTCTATCTCTTCTCTAATCATCTTCCTCATACGCTTGATGTCACCCTTAGACATTTTTGCTTCTTGCTTTCTGCCAAACAAGCTAACGCGCACATACTTCCAAGGGTTTAGCTGTAGGTCGTCAAGCAATTCTTGAAGTTCAACGTTCGTAGCAACAAGTCCGTTGTAAAGAGAATCATCAACTATGATTTTACCCAGTGTGCCTTTTCCAGATTTAGCGTTGTTAGTTATCTCAGTGATATTTTCAAAGGCCAAATCTGCTTTGTGCATTGTGCCTGCCACATCTGCAGCAACTAGTGAATCGCTTATGTCAGAGAAATTGTGAATGATATTCTCTAACTCGTCGTTGTTCTTGTTTAGGTTTTCTGCAAGACCGTCAAGATTATTCATAACGCTATTCAGCACGGCTCTATTTTCAATAACAAGGGAGTCAAGTTGAATAGCAGTGTTCTCTAAAGTATTAAACGTTCTGTTTATGCTTTCAAATGTAGAAGGCAGCCCTAGCGTTGCGTCGTCCTCGAATACCTTTTTCATGTTGGTTAGGATTTCGTCAACACCTGCGATTAGTTGATCAGTTTTTGATCGTAGTGGTGCTAATTCCTTACGTACAGCTTCAGTAATATCCTCTTGATTACTTGCGATTAAAGTGTCGCCGTTTTGAGCATAATCTGGAGAATCACCTCTTAAAAGCTGAATAGCTTTCGATCCAAAAAGATCGGACGAAAAGATTTGGGCTTTAGTATTAATAGGAATATCTAGTTCACTTTGATCAACAGTGAATTCAACTAAAAGAGAGCCGTCTCCTGTTTCGTGAAACTCAATACGCGTAACCTGCCCCACTTTGTAACCATTAACAAGGACAGGATTTGATACTGCAAGCCCCTCAACTTTTTCGTAAACTCCATAAAAGTGGTCCTGTTGTGCGAGGGGGTTGAATCCTTTCAGATAGTTAACGCCAAAGAATAGCATAACAGCCCCAACAATCATTAGGGTTCCTATTTTAAATTCTTGTGAGACGTTTTTCACTGGTTAATTATTTAGGCACTTCTGACATCGGTATTCGCTTGTCATTTTTAAATGCCGCAACGAATGCTCCTTTAAATCCTTCAGACCTCAGCGAGCGTTTTTTTTCGTGTGCTTCATCAGCTGTGTCGAAGTTTCCTATCGTGTATTTGTATTGTCCATTGCTAATATACAGGTCTACCCCTTGATGACCTTGAAAAATTGGGTCTGAATTTTCAAGTTTTACATGTGATGAGGCGATTTGGACTTTAAAGGAAATTGGATTGACTTCTATTTCAGTGGTTTCAGATTCTTGTTCAGTGTCAGGCTCAGGAATAGTTTCTTCTTTATTAACTACTTCTGTGTCATCAATTTCCAAGGGCTGTTGTTTTCCTCTGTAATCCCTTAATGCTCTGTATATGGCGGACGCCATGTATGACTGTCCATCATCACTAATTAGAAAATCCTCCTCTTCGTTGTTCGTCAAAAACCCCAATTCAACCAAAACACTTGGCATAGATGTATATGAAATAACATAATAACCTGCTTGCCTTACACCTCGGTCTCTACGACCAACTCTATCTCTAAACTGAGATTGAATTAACGATCCAAGCTCAAGGCTTTTATCTAGGTAGATATTCTGTCTAAGCGCAAGTGCGATGTAGGTATCAGGATCTTTAGGGTCGAAGCCGTCGTAGGTTGCTGCGTAATCCTCTTCCTTGTATATACTGGCGTTTTCTTGCATAGCTACTCTGAGACTTTCCTCAGTTTTATGCATTCCCATAACGTATGTTCCACATCCTTTTGCTGCTTGAGAATTAAATGCATCGCAGTGAATTGAAATAAATAAATCTGCCGCAGCATCATTGGCAATTTTTACGCGAGTATGGAGTTTAGGGAATGAATCATCCTTTCTAGTTAGTATAACTTCTACATCTGGCATATTTTCTTCAATGTAACCAGCTAACTTTTTTGCTACATCTAGAGTAACATCCTTTTCAGTCACCTTGTATCTACCAGTACCCAAATTCCCAGGATCCTTTCCTCCATGTCCCGCGTCAATGACAACGACCATGGTGGGTTCGAGCGGAGTAAATGCTGCGGTTGCGAAAACCACCAACATTGCTACTGCAAGCACTCTATGTTTTGCTAGCTTTGGGCGTTGTAGAAAAGACTTCATGTTATCTCTCAAAAATAATTCTGCTCAGAATGTGTTGAGGAAGCTTCCCAACTTCCTTTTCCTATTGCTTCTGTTGAAAAGCAGTGTTGTTTTATCCCAAACCGTAAATGGAGAATACGACGGAGTAAATTACTCCGCTAGAGATAGCATGGTAATGCATGTTCCAGAAGAAATAGTAACCTTTTACGGGGATGTTGAGCTAACATCTGACGATATAAAGCTCACAGCTGATAAGGTCATTTACAACACAAAAAAGAGCGAGTTATGTGCTTATGGAACGAAAGATTCTCTTGGAAATTGGATAGGTCGTCCAGTTTTTACTCAAGACGGTTCGAGTTTTACTCAAGATGAGGTTTGCTATAACCTCAGAACTCAAAAGGGATTCAGTAGACATGCAGTCACTCAAGAAGGTGAATTAGTTTTTCATGCAGGACAAAGTAAGCGCCACCCTTCTAACGAGTTACACATCACAAATGGGAAGTTTACCACATGTGACGCAGATAATCCTCACTACCATTTCCACCTTCGTAAAGCAATAATGATTCCTTATGAGAAAGTAGTAAGTGGTCCGCTTTACATGAAGTTCAGAAAAGTGCCCACACCGCTTGCTTTACCATTTGCATGGTTCCCTATAAAGCGAGATGTGAGATCGCATGGAATACTCTTACCTAGTTATGGTGATGGTGGGCAATTGGGATTCTTCTTGAAGGATTTGGGATATTACATTCCTATTGGTGATCACTGGGACACAAGAATTTTAGCTGACATATACACTGGAGGAAGTTGGACAATAAGAAATATCAGTCAATACAATTACAGGTATAAATCTTCAGGAAATTTTGAGCTGAGTTATAACAGGCAGGTTGAAGGATTTCAAGAACTACCTGGACATAATGTGATCAATAATTTCTTTGTTCGGTGGACACATGTACAAGACTCTAAATCTCGTCCTAATCACAGTTTTAACGCATCGCTTAACTTTGGTTCAACAGGGAATTTTCAGCAAAACCTAAACTCTTCACTAGAAGATTATCTGACAAATACATTCCAGTCTAGTGCTCAGTGGAGTTACAATTCTCCAAGATCTCCATTTTCTTTAACAACTTCTGCTTTACACTCACAAAACTCGGTTACTGGGTTAGTTACGATGACACTTCCCTCAGTTACATTGAATATGAGTAGGAGGACAGTGAGTGATTTGTTTGGGCTTGATAGAGGTAGGGTGAAGCTGCTTGACGATATAAGTATTAGTTATAATACTCGATTCGAAAACTTGGGGGAAATAAGTGATACCGCCTTGGCTTCCCTAGATTTCAACCAGCTAGATATTGAAAATGGTTTTAAGCACAATGTGACAATGTCTTCTAGTAGAAATTTTGGTTTCATCACCGTTTCACCATCCTTTAAATACGATGAATATACTGCCTTTAACAAAGTCGACATGAGATATAACGATATAGGCGGAATGGTAGTAGAGGATACTCTTGGTGGTTTTTTTGGAGACAGAGACTGGAACGCATCTATTAGTGTAAACACACGCTTTTATGGAATGTTTACTTTTAAGGAAAAGCGAAGGATGAAAGCGATAAGACATGTAATCACTCCAACGCTTTCTGCAAGCTATACTCCTGAAAAATCAAGGATAAGACAAGAAGAATTGGGTGGAGTTTTGATGGAATGGAATCCATGGGAAGTAAACCGTTTTACACCTCTAGATGTGCGAGAATCTGGTTCTATGAACTTTTCATTAAACCAAAACCTAGAAGCAAAAGTCAAAGACAAAACCACAGGAGATGTCAAGAAAATCAAAATTCTTGAGAGCATGACCACTTCTACAGGATACAACTTCCTTGCTGATTCAATTCAACTTGCTGACATATCTACAACTGGATTCACAAATCTAATTAACAAGGTTAACCTCAACTTTAATGCAACACACACTGCTTATAGTAGAAATGAGGAAGGTGATGTTATTGATCAATTTCTTGTAGAGCAAGGGGGAGGATTGATAAGATTGAAAAGAGCAAATGCTGCAATTGGTACAACTTTAAATGGAGGAAAAGACAAAAAACTTCCTTGGAACACTCGTATCGATTACACCATGAATGTCGGAAAAAATTGGAGTACTGAACTTCAATCTGATACAACTGCCATTACACATGGTGTTGCATTAAACGGAGGTATTGACATATTCTCGAAATGGAAGATTGATGTACAATCAGGATATGACTTAGTACTCAAAGAATTTACCCCAACCCAACTCAATTTACATTGGGACCTTCACTGTTGGGAATTTAGTTTCAATTGGATTCCAATAGGAGTGAGAAAGAGTTTTGCCTTGAAAATCAATATCAAATCTGCGCTGCTGAAGGACATCAAATTCGAGGCAAGAGGGTCTGATGGTCAGCTACTGTTCTAGCAGCAAGAAGTTTTGTGATGTGCTATCACGCTTATTTCAACTCTTGCACCCTTGGGTAATCCTTTCACGAAAATAGCTTCACGAGCAGGATAGGGTTGAGCCATTAATTCAGAGTAAGCTGTGTTCATGCCTGCATAGTCTTCAGGATCTATCATGAAAACTGAAGCCTTTACAATGTTGTTTAGGTCAAGGCCTGCACCCACCAATACATGTCGAACATTAGCTAAGCTTTGTCTAGTAGCGTTTTCAATTGTGTCCGCCACCAACTCGCCTGTTGAGGGTTCTATGGGGATGCAACCACTGACAAAAACTAAATCTCCAGCCCTAACTGCTTGTGTATATGCCGCTACAGGTTTTGCAGCATCATCTGTGTGTATGTGATTTGACATGTTTAATACCTTTGACCCCTCAAAAGTAACCCGTAGTGCGCATTCTTTTATTTGACAATCACGATTCATTTACATGGAATCTTGCTCATGAAATTGAGAGGGTTGATGCTAATGCAACAGTGGAAGTGTTAACAGCTGAAGATCTTCCTATTATCGATGAAGTGCCAAATTTGATTTCTGGATACGATGCGGTAGTTCTTTCCCCAGGTCCAGGCATGCCTGCTGAAGCTAGCATGCTTATGGAAGTCCTCGATATGAGCATAGAATCTGGTAAGCCCATTTTGGGTATTTGCCTAGGGTTGCAGGCCATTGTTGAACACTACGGAGGAGAGCTAGATAATCTTGAAGAGGTATTGCACGGGAGAGTAACTAAGATGCATTGGGTAGGTGAAGGGGAGCCAAATGGCATTTTCAATAGGATTGACTTTCCATGTCAAGTAGGACATTATCACAGCTGGGTTGCATCAGAGGAAGGATTCCCTGAAGAATTCATAGTAGAAGCCTCTAACGAAAAGGGGTTGATCATGGCTATACGCCATAAGTTCCTTCCAATTAGAGGCTTCCAATTCCACCCAGAATCAATATTGACTCCTGATGGTAGGTCTATGTTACTTGAGTGGTTAAACTCGATTAGAGCTTAGCGCTGCTTGCTCATTTCTTCTTCGAAAGTCTTCTTGAAGTTCTCGTAATTGAACTCTGCCATGATGCGTTCATCATTTGAAAGTCTTTCGTTGTATGCTTGAGCTATTTGATCACCGCTTAACTCGATAGCTAAGTAGCTTACAAATGAACCATCTGGCTTTTGAGTAAGTCTTTCGCAGATAACGATGGCTCCTCTCAATTCTTGGTCTACAATTGTTCGACTTAGGTTGTTGAACGTTTCAGTAACTTCTTCTTTGTTGTTGAACTTTGAAGAGTTTACGTAGTTATCAGTTACTACTTCAATTGTAGCTTCTACTGATCTTGCAAGTTTATCTTCAGCGTTAGAGCGAGACATTTTCTTAGCTGTTTCTCTACTTAGTGAAGTTCCAGTTGCTGTAGATCTAAAGTGATCCTTATCAGTGTTGTATTCACTACCTGTGCAGTATTCTATAATTTCAACTTCTCCTTGCTGTGCCGGAGTAAGTGATTGTGATCCACTACATCCAACAAGTAAAAAAGTTACTGCTGAAAAGGCTAGTGCAAGTGTATTTAGATTTTTCATGAGATATGATTTTAGAATGACAATCTACGATTAGCGAAGACTGTGCCAAAATTATTTATAAATCGAATCGACGAATTCATACATGAAGTCGTCTGATATTTCTTCTTTTGTTTTTCTATATGATTCTTCTCCAGCTCGTTTAGCTGTTTGTTGTACACCTTTAATATGGTCAATAGACATATGGTTCAACAATTCTCCATCATCATTTTTTAAAGAAAGGTGCGCGTTTAAATAAGAAGTGAACAATCCATATGAATTACCAGAAACACTGCAATCTGCTTCTAAATAAAGAGTCATTACTCCTTCACCACTTTGTTCAACTACTTCAACACCATTATCTACTAATTCAGATTTTACAATAGGAGTAAGGATTTGGTTTTTGATTTTTCTTCCACTGATTTTTTCATCCCCCACAACTCTAATTCTTGGCGGAATAAAATCAATAGGTAGAATGAAAGGAGTAGCCTTAAGATTTTCAACTAAAGATCTTAATGGACTTAGTGGTTTTAAAATTTCAAGTAAACCATTGATGTCTAACTCAACTTTTACTTCTGAATGCAGAATGCCATGATCAAATTCGCTCAGTAAAATATTTGCTTTACCATCACCTGATGTGCTTGTTGTGCCACTAATCGGCACCCTTCCTCTTGAATATCTATAAGTAAGTGGTATGCCCTCAACTTCGTGGTGGTCCAGGCTAACATCAACTTTTATAGAACTCTTAAAATGGTCTTCCACTCCAAGTTCAATTCTCGATACATCGCATCCGATTTCAATGTTTGATATTATTCCTGATAATCCATTAAGAAGCGCTCTATCTAATTTAAACTCAACTCCATCTTCTCCTATATAAGGATTTTCCTCGGCTAAGTATTTACTCATGGCGTCTAATCCCATTAAGTACCTCTCAACCGCAGTGTTTATAGCTCCTTCTGTTTTAAGTTTTTCTGCATCAACATAGTGTGAGTAAGCTCTGCTCAATGCTACCCTTTTCCTTTCTTCAAGAGTTCTCGCATAATCAGCTTTTGACAACCTGTAATAAACCCAAACCTCAGTTTCAGACTCATAAGTTCCCATTAGAGTATATCCTTCCAAATCCTCTGCAACAGTAGAAGTTATCTGTGAAGCAAAACTCTCTTCTACCCAGTGATTAACTTGTAATGTTGACAATACAGATTCAGACGAAACAACAACTCTGATTTCTCTTGCCATTGAATTGATGGCATTTTCATTTGCTACTTCTCTTGCATTAAATGGGTATTCAATTTTTGATGCAGTTGCTATACCTATATAGAAGCTAGGGTTGATAGGTCGTTCAATTACCCATGAAGGTATTTGAACAGCATTTTTAGACCCAGCACATGATAAAACTGTGAGTGCAATTAATGCGAATATGTTGAGTCGAAAAATTCGGGTCATTTATCTAACTTCTTGTAACATGATTGATTCGATTTCAGTCTTGATTTTTCCAGCAAGATTCTGTGTAGCATTATCAATCATTGTGTTTTTGTTCTTCAAGTCTCTACGAGCTCCAAGTAGTTGTCTTAGATTGTTTCGACCACTAGTAGAAGTGTCTGCATTTCCAGAAAAATTTGAAGGAACTAGATCGTTGTTGTTACCTCCATAATTAGCATATCTAACCTGATCAGTAAGCGTTGTGCTTACAGTTTCAGATGTAATAATTTGCCCAGTCTTCATAGAAATCATCTTGATGTTAAAGGTCATTCTCACATCTGCTGATTGTGAATACTCCCAATAGTAAACTGGCTTGTATTTCGTTTCGTAGTACTTCTTTCCCTCAGAATTGATTTTTTCTACTTTATACTTTTCAAATCCGTTTTTCCTCTGTTGTTGAGGTGAAGTTTTGTTGTAGCTACAATCCATAACTGTTCCCTTGAGAATAGCTTTAGCGCCTAGTATTTCTCCTATCTCTAATTCAGAGCCCGATGTTAAACCTGAAAGCTCTAAATGTTGTTCTTGAAGGATGAGTTCAAGACTCTCTCTATCGACAATTGTTAGAAAAGGATCGCTAGAATTCATTAGTTGTTGCTCAGCGTAAGCAGAAAGTTTTGTCTCTACGTTGTTTCTATTTGACCCGTTTTCAAATTTCATTAGAGCAATAGTGTACTTGCCTTTATCTAACGACTCTTGAAGTAGATCTGCTGAGTTTTCGAAATCACCATCTCTTGCTAAAATCTCTGTGTATAGATTGTGAGCTGAACGGTACATTTCTGTTTTCATGAATTCTTTAGCGTTATCGTACCTAGGCTTACAATAACAGAAATCTCCAAGTTGTTTAGCGTCTTTATATCCAGGTACTAAATCTTCGATTTCCTCAAAAATCACAAGCGCCTCATCGTATTCAAGGTTCTCTAAATGTTTAGATCCTTCTACATATATCTCTTGAACGTGAGCATTTTTAACCCCCTCGAATTGTGTCCGCTTTTCAGCTGGAAAGGCTAGAGTAACTCCATAATTAGCAACTGTGTTATTGTAGCTATCTGCTTTCTGAAAAGAGCTAATTGCACTCTCTCTGTCATTTCGCAATACTGCTTCGTCAAAATCAGCAAGGTGTCGTGAAAGTACGATTTGGCCTGTGCGTTTTAACCCTATATGTGCATCTACATTATCTGGTTTTTTCCCTAAAGCTGTCATATAGTGTACGGCAGCTTGTTCATGCATTCCAGCTTCTTCTAGCTTGTATGCCTTTTTAACATATGCCTTTGCTCCATTGCAACTTGTTATGCTCATAGAAAGGAATAATCCAAGAGCGAAGCACATTGTAATTTTTAGTATTCGGTTCATCATAGAAAGATTTGAATAATTGGCAATTTAATCAACCTTTTGCGTTCTGAGAAAAAACTCTCTAATGTACCTTGCAACTATGAAGTCGATACTAGTACTAGGAGCGGGGAGATCGAGTAGTTCGCTTATTCGAAGATTGCTTGAAAGAACAGTAGAATGTGATTGGAAAGTGGTTGTTGGTGATATCGATTTGGATGTTGCAAAAAGCAAGGTTGGAGAACATGAAAGAGGTGAAGCTTTCGAACTTTCTTCAGAAAACAATGCTGAAAGAGATAAAAGAATTGCTGAGAGTGATTTAGTGTTATCCATGGTGCCTGCTTTTTTACATACTAGCGTTGCTCGCGTTGCAATTGCAAATGGTGTGCCAGTGATTACGCCTAGCTATGTGAGTCCTGAAATGAAGTCACTTGATAAAGATGCAAAAGAGGCTGGAGTACTAGTTTTAAATGAGATAGGACTCGATCCTGGAATTGATCATATGAGTGCCATGAAAGTTATAGATGAAATTCAATCTGAAGGAGGAAGACTCATAGGATTTGAATCTTATTGTGGAGGACTTGTGGCGCCTGATTCAGATGATAATCCTTGGCATTATAAGATTAGTTGGAACCCTCGAAATGTTGTTCTTGCTGGCCAAGGTGGATCAGCGACATTCAAGGAAGATGGCGTTGTGAAATTAGAGCCGCCTAGCAGGGTGTTTCAAAAATTAAGACCTGTTGAAGTCAATGGAAGGATGTACATGGGATATCCAAATAGGGATTCTCTTTCCTACCAAGAGACATATGGGTTGAAAGGGATAGATACTCTGATTAGAGGAACATTGAGGGGGGAAGGATATTGCGAGTCTTGGGATTTGCTAGTGAGACTAGGTCTTGTTAGTGATGATGTGAAATTGTCTTGGAAAGAAGGAGTGAGTTGGAATGATTGGACAAAGACATTTGTTCCAGCTGGCGTAGAAGGAGGAAGCGTAAAGGCACAGGCACAGAATATGCTAAATGCTAGTGATGAGGATATGGGGCGACTTGAGTGGCTTGGTTTATTCGATGAGGATCATGGGCCAACTATGCATGAGGGAACGCCAGCTCAGATTTTGCAGACTTTGATTGAGCATAAGTGGGAGCTAGCTGAGGGCGATAGAGATCTGATTGTTATGTGGCATAGATTTGAGTTTGAGAAGGATGGAAAGTTGCAGGAAATTACCTCTGAATTGTATCTCGAGGGAGTAGACCAAACCTTCACAGGAATGTCCGACACCGTTGGCCTGCCAATGGCTTTAGCTGCAGAGTACATGCTTGTCGGCCCGGGATTTGGGGATACTGGAGTTAACGTGCCAGTAACACCGAACTACTATAATCCGCTTTTAAAGCAGCTCGACGAACTAGGAATCACCTTTATAGAAAAGCATAGGTATGTTTAATCCATGGTGGTGTTTTGCTTGCCTTCTTTGCGGAGGTGCTCCTGACTGGCCTGAAAATGGAGAGGCTACTAGGGAGTGGGTAATTGACGCCATTGAATGGAGGTTGCAAAAGGGTGCTGACGGATGTGAGGAATACACACCGGCAATTGATGCTTGGTCACTCGAGTGGATTGCTAATTCTGATGAAATTATTGTTGAGATAGAAACAGAACAATGGCCAGTTTTTGATGCTGAGCCAAGGTTGCAGGGGACGTTGATTCAGATTTTGGCATTAGAAAAACTCAACATGGTTGATCACAACCCCAAACGCTGTCTCAACACTCTCAAAAAATACGCAAAGCGCTCAGGAGATATTTGGGATGAAGAATTGGAGAAAACATTTGACGAAAACTTCGAATTAATAAAGCAGTAATGCGCAGTTTTGACATACCAGAACACTACCGTAGCCCTATAATTTCTAGGGTAAAATCTAGGCGCAAGGAACTTGATAAACGCAAGATGGATTTCACGCCTGCTACGCTGGACTTTGGTCCGGTGAGGATACAGTTGGCTAGGCATTTTGGATTTTGCTTCGGCGTGGAAAACGCGATAGAAATTTCTTACAAGGCGATTTCTGAGAATCCAGGTAAGAGGATTTTCCTTTTAAGCCAAATGATACACAATCCCGAGGTCAACGAAGACCTCGAAAGCAGAGGAGTTCGGTTTCTACAGGATACTCTCGGTAATGAACTCACCCCGTTGAGTGAGGTCCAGTCAGATGATGTGGTTATCATTCCCGCATTTGGCGCGACAATCGAAATTCAGTCGAAATTGGAAGCTATGGGAGTAGATGTACTCAAGTACAACACCACGTGCCCTTTTGTAGAAAAGGTGTGGAAGCGATCAGCTCAGCTTGGAGCGGACAACTACACAGTTGTTATCCATGGAAAGCCTGATCACGAGGAAACAAGGACGACTTTTTCTCATGCAGCTTCTGATGGTCATGCGATGATTGTTGCCGATATTACTGAGGCGTTGAAGTTAGCTGAGATGATCAAAAAGGGAGTTGACGTTGAAGATTTTTGGGCGGTTTTCGAAGGCCGAACTACAGAAGGATTTGATCCGCTACAGCATTTGAAAAAGGTTGGAGTTGTAAACCAAACCACAATGATTGCTACCGAGACTCAGGCTATAGCTGATGTCATTAAGGATGCAGTCGAGGGATTTGCAAATACAAGGGATACGCTTTGCTATGCTACGAATGATAACCAAAGATCGACTATGGGAGCTATTGAAGCAGGTGACGCGGATTTGGCGATAGTTGTTGGGGGTTACAACAGTTCGAATACGTCTCACATTGTAGAATTGTGTGAGGAAACCATGCCAACATATTTCGTTAGGAATGAACTTGAGTGGAATGAGGATGGAAGTGTGAATCATTTCAACATTCATTCACAGAGCATGGAAAGGTCTGATGGGTTTTTGAAAGATGGTGCTACTATCTTGATTACTAGCGGAGCATCCTGTCCTGACGCATCTATGGAAAGGGTGTTGATGAAGGTTTTGGGCTTTTACAATTGTGAAAGGGATGTGGATTATGTGTTAAAGACTTGGGAGGAGGCGAATCCTCTGTAGCCTCAAGCAACACTTACATTCGTTATATGAAAGCTCCTAAGCTCAGAAGCATTTTTAGGAACGTGCGCACCAAGCCAAAGCAGTTCGCCTTCAAGTCTCGACATACATCTGATGTAAGAGAGGATTGGGAGGAGAGAAAGCGCAGGGTGGAGCAGGGATTGCCGAATAAGATTTCGTTTAAAAAGCGCAGGGGTGAGTATAAGAAGGCTACAAGAAAAGCAATTTTTAGGGCGTTGTTGATTGGAGTCGTGCTTTTATATGTGACGTATAGAATGATCATTTGGGCTGAGACTACAGAATGGGGACCAATGTTAGAATTTATAAGGGATAATGGGTAGTATAGTTCAGTTATCGGAACACGTTTCAAACCAAATCGCAGCAGGCGAGGTGGTTGGTCGTCCAGCTTCTGTAGTGAAGGAGCTCGTTGAGAATTCTGTGGACGCAGGAGCGAGTGAAATTGCTATTGTAATTGTAGACGCAGGCAGAACTCTCATTCAAGTTGTAGATAACGGCAAGGGGATGTCAGCCGACGATGCTGAATTGTGCTTCAAGCGCCATGCAACATCGAAGATTTCTACTGCGGACGATCTATTCGCTCTTGTGACTAAGGGTTTTAGAGGAGAGGCACTTGCATCAATTTCAGCAGTTGCTCATGTTGAGCTTAAGACAAGAGAAAGTGGAGTTGAGATGGGGACGCGTGTTGTGTTGAATGGGAGTGATACAGGTGTGTCAGAAGCTTCAGCTTGTCCAGAAGGGACGCAGTTTGCAATCAAGAATCTGTTCTTTAACGTACCAGCGCGACGCAATTTCTTAAAGTCGGATCAAGTTGAGATGCGTCATATCATTGACGAATTTCAAAGGATAGCGATGGCGCATTCTGATTTGAGCTTCAGGCTGCAGAGTAATGGAAGCGATTTATTTAATCTTCAGCCAGGTTCGTTGAGGCAGAGGGTTGTAGCGATGTTTGGTTCGAAGTACGACGAGAGATTGGTGCCTGTTGAAGAGGCTACAGATGTTGTGAAAATCACTGGGTTCGTAGGGAAGCCTTCTTTTGCAAGGAAAACTAGAGGAGAGCAATTCCTCTTTGTTAATGGTAGATTTATCAAGCATCCATTGATGCATAAAGCCATCATGAAGGCCTTCGAAGGTGTGCTGTCTCCAGGACATTTTCCACTTTACACAGTATTCCTAGAAGTAGACCCTCAAAGGATAGATGTAAATATTCATCCCACTAAGGTTGAGGCCAAATTCGAAGAAGACCAAGCAATTTTTGCAATCCTCAGATCAACAATTAAGAGAGGTCTTGGGAAGCATAATGTGGCTCCTTCTCTAGACTTTGATACTGAGCTTTCGATTTCAATAGATCCTCTTCCTTCGAATAAGATTCTTGAAGAACCTCAAGTCCAAATCAACCCCAATTACAACCCGTTTAAGTCGACTGGGTCGGGAAGGTCGAGCGGGTCGAGTTCGGGCGGATCTATGAGTTTTGGCGTGGGTGCTCTCGAAGAGGCTAGATTGGATGATTTTTTTGAAAAAGAATCAGAAGTGTCTGAGGTTATTGAGTCAACTGAGGCTCCGAAGTTCTTCCAATTTCAGAATAGATTCATTGTTACTACTCAGGGAGAAAACCTCATCATGATTGATGCTCAAAGGGCACATCAGAGGATGCTGTATGAGCAATATTTGGATGAAGGAAAGGGTGGACAAGAGGATGCTACTCAGAAATTGCTATTTCCAGAACCTATGGAACTGGGGAGTGCTGATACCATGCTTTTAGTTGAAGCGTCTGAAGTGTTGGCGAAGTATGGATTGAAAATAGAGGAGAGAGTAGAGGGTGGAATTGAGATTGTGTCAGTGCCGACTGGACTTGCTGGGAAGTTGCAGGATTGTGTCGATTCAGTGCTGGAAGCGTTGAGGGATGGGACTTGGTCTGATGAAGAAGGAAGGAGGGAGAAGTTGGCGGCGGTTTGGGCTAAAGCTGCAGCAATTCCTAAGACAAAGAGACTAACAGACGAGGAAATGTCAGCCATAATCGGCGGGCTCTTCTCGTGCGAATCGCCAGCCACAGACCCTTGGGGCAAAAGCGTATTCACAATGTTCAATGCCAAATCAATTGATGATATCTTAGGCTGATGATTAATAGGATGACTCCCGTTGTAAAGAACTTGGTGATAATCAATGTTCTGGTATTTTTAGCGCAGAGTGCGATGCCTGGCATTGAGCCACTTTTCATGGGGCATTATCCGTTGGGCGCGAATTTCCAGCCTTGGCAGGTGATTTCGCACATGTTCATGCACGGAAGCATGACGCACATATTCTTCAATATGTTTGCGCTAGTGGTGTTTGGGTCGGCTCTCGAGAGGGCTTGGGGCTCGAAGAGGTTTTTGCAGTACTACATGTTGTGCGGGATTGGCGCGTTTTTCATGTATGAGGCGACTGTGGGTTATGAGGTGATGCAGCTAACAGGAGGGGTGTCATACGAGGGGATTGCAGGAAGGGTATTAGGTGCGAGCGGATGTGTTTATGGGTTGTTATTGGGGTTTGGGATGTTGTTTCCAAACACGGAACTCATGCTACTTTTCCCCCCAATTCCAATTAAGGCCAAATACTTTGTTATCATCTACGGACTCATAGAACTCAGCCTTGCTATGGGGAATAGTCAAGGAGATAATGTTGCTCACGTTGCGCACTTGGGTGGTATGCTGTTTGGCTACATATTGATTAAGAAGTGGCAGAAAAATAGGAGTAATTTCTATTGATATGTGGGAGGAATTAAAGAGAAGCTGGAGTTCTGGGAGTATGCTCTACAGGGTAATTTGGGTTAACGTACTTGTGTTTGTGGTGGTGGAAGTGGGGTCGTTTTTCGTGCCGAATGAGGGGATGATGTGGCTAGCTGCTACCGCGGATTTGGAGGTGCTGAAGGAGAGGCCTTGGTCTGTGGGGACGTCTATGTTCGTGCACGGGGGGCCGTGGCACCTAGCCGTGAATATGTTGCCGTTGTGGTGGTTTGGCCGGATGTACCAAGCGGATGTGGGGTCGAGGAAAATGCTCAGTACGTATGTGATGGGGGGATTAGCTGGTTTTGCGGCGCTCTTAGCGTGTGTGCATCTGCTTCCTCAACTGCAGGGATACGAGGATAGATGGGTGTTGGGTTCTTCGTCGGCTCTCTTCGCCGTGATTGGAGCAACGGCTGCCCGTAATCCCAACAGAAAGGTCAACTTCGTGCTTTTTGGAACCGTTCAGTTGCAGCATATAGCCTTGGGGATCGTAGCCTTGGATTACTTCGTTAGAAGGGATCATGATATGGCTGCGATGTTTGGTCATTTGGGTGGAGTGCTGATGGGGTATTTGCTTGTGGCACAG
>PBNL01000032.1 GCA_002723115.1 Methanobacteriota archaeon
AGTTACAAGAAAATGGATCAGTACATCCAGGATATACACAACTCCCATCATCACAAGATGCTTCAGCATCATAATTACAGGCTTGATTATCTATACACCCAAATACTCCTGATCCACCACAAACTCCACAATCATCAAAATACAGACAAGAGTCATCTGAAACATTAAACATAGAATTATAGTTACACGCTAATGAATCTGTACATCCTGTATAAAAACAAGCATCTTGTTCAGTCGCTTCTGGATTGAAGTTGTCAGCAATTGGGTCAAGACAACCATAGATTTCTAACTCATCACATACACCATCTTCATCAAGATCACTCAAGCATTCGTTATTACAATCATAAAATTCAAATGGCAATTCACAAGATCCATCATCACAAGCAGCAGTCTCATTAAAATTACATGCGTTTGAGTCTGTACAACCTGGGAATACACATGAGCCGTCATCCTGAAGATAGTATTCATCGTAATTACATGCTAAAGGATCAGTACACCCTGGACATAAAAAAACACATGAATTATCTTCTATAGTTGCTTCATCACTGTAGTTACATGCAATAGGAATAGTACAGCCGTAACAACTAGTATAATTACATCCATTATTTGCTGAAACAAAAATAAGATCACCAATCATAGAATTTGCAGCAACGTCATAGTAGAAGGTGTTCCCCGAATAAGTATCTTGAATAGTTAGTAGGCTTGTCTGAACGACAACTTCATTCAAGTTTTCATCATATGATTCAACATAAAAATAGAAATAACAATCCCCGCTACTTATCTCTAAATTTATTGGAGAACTAAAATCAGTAGAATAAGCAACACAAACTCCACATTCACTACTATAATTTTCTATATAGAATTCATAATATAAATATCCGCCTGTTTCCTGTTGTGGATAATAATCCAATGAAATTCTTAGATTTCCAACTGAACTTATTTGAGCCTCTTGAAATAATGCTTCTGAATCATAGTTACATGCATTGCTGTCTATACACCCAACACACGAAGTGTAATCACATGCTCCAGCTATTGTTGCTTCAGAATCGTAATCACATGCATCATCATTCATACAACCTACACATGAGTAGTACTCACAAGAACCGTCTGCGAAATCTGCTTCAGGATCATAATTGCAAGCAACTGGATCTGTACATCCACCTTGAGCGCACAGCTCACCATCTTCATTAAAATACTCACAAGGCTCGTCTTCTCCGAAATTACAAGCTATAGGGTCACTACACTGCCCAAACACGCTCATACTAATCAAACCAGCTAAAGCAGCAATAAAAAGTCTCATAACATTGGTTTTAAGACCTGTAAGTTAATCACAGCCTCGGCATATTTTCAAGTCTCAATGAAGGAGCCAAAACAATAAATAGAAGTCTCATAGTATGATGTTTAAGGCTTACAATTTACTAACTACTCACATGTTGATCCATAATCGGCGAGAAGTAACAACAGATCCTGAGTAGTTACAGTTCCATCTTCGTTGATGTCGCTAACACATCCACTAGATGATCCAGGATCTTCACAGGTGCCGTCGTCAAAGTTTGCTAGTGGATTGTAGTTAGGAGCTTCTTGATCCATACAGCCGAAGAAAACACAGCTGCCGTCGTCTTCAGTTGCATAGATATTGAAGTTTGAAGCATTGGTGTATGTGCATCCTGAAATGGGGTTTGGGTTTTCATTAATGACTAAATAATGATTTAATTCAACCTCAAATTCTATAGGCATACCAAAAACAGATGCATTAATTACACACACGATGTCTAGATAGTATTCTCCAACTTCAAATGGAGTTCCGCTAATGTTTATGCATGTTTGATCAAGAGGGTAGAAGGTATTTCCGTCAAATTCTGCTGTTAAAGATCCAGGTAGACCATTTACCTCAGTAATATATAAATCCATTACTGTGATGTTTTGGCCTGTTGATTCGTCAATTAATAATTCGTTAACGTTTAGAGCTAGGTTTTGGCTTAGATAAATACCAAACAAGGCATTTGTGACTTCTGGATAAACGGCTGTGTTGTACAAAGCCCAAATGTCATCGCCAAAATTGTCACAAGAAGGGGTGAAGTAGATACATGAACCATCATCTTCTGTTGCTTCCTCATTGTAGTTGTCAGCATCAGTGTCAGTACATCCAGGAATTTCAAATTCATCACAAATTCCGTCCCAATCTTCATCATTTAAACAATATCCTTCACAATCATATCCTTCTTCAGGATATTCACATGAATCCTCATCAGGTATTAATGCATTAGGATCATAGTTGCATGCATTTTCGTCGGTGCAGCCAAATCCTGTTTCTAAAGTCGGATAGATTCCTATTGCAACTTCACTGAACTGGAAACCTGATGCTCCTTGATAGTCGAATATGTACTCTAGTTCAGTTTCACCATCCATGCTAACTACTTGAGCATACCCATCAGAGTAGTTTCCCCATTGAGAGGAATAAAGACCATCGCCATAGGTGTCAACAATAGTGAATGTGTAACACTCTTCCATATTTAACGATACATCATATGTAAAGAGAGTGTTTTGTTGATTTGAATAACCTCCAACAGGAGAACCTGCAATTTCTGTTCCTAGTCCATCTGTTATAGACCATCCAGTTTCTTCAGGCCAATTGTCAGTCATTATTCTAACTTGGACATTGTTTGATGAATCAACCGATCCTGTAATGGTTACAGTCTTGTTAGCATTCCACTCGTTACCATTTACCTCGGTAAGAGTTATGCTAAGTTCTCCAGTGTCTACATAAGGGCCTAGGTCTATGCTTTCAGAGAAACCAGAATCGAGAACTCCATACCATGTGATTTCATTAAAGTATATATCATTTATGAAAACGCTGAATGTTGCCGAAGAAATAGAATCTGTACCAATGTTGATTAAATCTACTGATGCGTTCCATTCACTTCCACCACAAGAGCTTGTATCGCCAGTATAATGAAACTGAACAGCGGTCCCACTAATTGAATTCGCACAACCTTCAAACGCAAATTGAGTATGCGTGTCAAAATCTGATTGTCCTGATTGAACTAGTGTGTAATCAGGACAGATTGTATAAATGGTAGGGTAGTATGCACCTTGATAATCATTAAAAATACTTCCTTCATCATCAATAATTGGATATGGGTGCATTTCTGTCCAATTGCCCATTGTTGCACTTCCTATACCGTTAATGTCATCAAGTGTAGTCGAAGGGTCTGCCTCAATAGCGAACACATAAATGTCACCAGAACCATTTGGGCCAAAAGTGTTATTCATCTCAGCTAATACACCAGAATCTGCATATGACCAGCATGGACCACACCATGTAGCAAAAAAGTTCAGAATTACAGTGTTTCCTTCTTCAAGAAGTGTGTATAGATTCCACTCGTTACCATCAATATCTGTTGCAGTAAAGTCAGGAGCAATACTTCCGTCAGGAAGTTGAGCAATCATGTTTGTTGTAAAAAGACAAACAAATGCAGTTAGTATAAATTTTAATTTCATTTTTTTATTCTTCACAAAGGGTGTCGTAATCAGCTAAAAAGAGTAATAAGTCTTCAGCTCCAACACTTCCGTTTCCATTTAAATCATTTGGGCAATCATTAGAGGTGCCTTCATATACACATGAGCCATCATCTGTTGTTGCTAACTCGTTATAGTTAGATGCATCAGCATATGTGCAGCCGAGCACCTCATTGTCGTCACAAACTCCGTTTTGGTTAAAATCTAATTGGCAATCGCCTCCACAAACGCCTATTAGGTCTAATTGGTTTCCGTCACAATCGCAATCACCTTCAGGTATGTCTGAACAACCGCATTCGTAAATAGCTC
This sequence comes from Methanobacteriota archaeon, assembly GCA_002723115.1. Classification (GTDB taxonomy): domain Bacteria; phylum Bacteroidota; class Bacteroidia; order Flavobacteriales_D; family Sanyastnellaceae; genus UBA974. The sequence continues at coordinate 3,829 of PBNL01000032.1, forward strand.
CTGGACCATTGCATACTCCACATTCATCATATTCTCCAACACAATCGTCTAGTTCATCACAGACTCCATCTGAGTCCAAATCAAATTCACAATCCCCACCACATACTGCAAGTGCATCCAACTGATTACCGTCACAATCACAATCTCCATTTGGTATATCATAACAACCACACTCGTAAATAGCTCCAGGTCCATCGCATTCTCCACACTCGTCTTGGTATATGCAAGAACCATCGTTGTACAATGAGTAGGGGTCATAGTTACAAGCAGTTGCGACATTGCAACCACATCCAGTTGACCCTAGAACTAGATCTATCAACAATTCTTGGGTTTGATCATTATCAGGCCAAATCTGCACTGTAACTCCTGCACTTATCTCTCCATCTGTAGTTAACTGAGCAATTAATACTCTATCGTCTTCATCTGAATACCCATTACTATTTGTATTTGTAGTATACCAACCCCCACCTTCAAATTCGTCAATAACAAGATCATTTCCAGCTTCAAATTCCTCATCCCAATTATCAGAATCTATTAATATGACAACCAAACCTTCGTCATCTTCAGGAACTTGTTCAAGTCCAATTGTAACCCAGCTATCATACACGAGTTCAGGGAATACTTCAAAAAATAATGGATTAATACCATTTGGGGTTATATCTCCATATGGCGATTGAAAGAATGAAGTTGAAGTACTTAAATAAGCAGGCATGTTTTCATCACCTAATACTGATGCAATAAAAAAATTTGGGCCAGGTGTAGTAACATATAATCTGTATGTGCTGTTAGTGCCATTTTCAGAAACTAATTCCAACTCTAAGTTGAAGTCACCTATAGCATTTTCACATGAGCAATACTCACATGATCCATCGTCTTGGTTTGCAATTGAGTTGTAATTGCAGGCCAAACTATCAGTACACCCATAATTTTCATCAGAATCACAAATTCCATTTTCGTTATCATCTGAAACACAACCACCTCCACAAACACCTAGTGCATCTAACTGATTTCCATCACAATCGCACTCATCTTGTGCAATTCCATCCCCGTTACACACGCCACACTCATCGTATTCACCTACACAATCATCGTCATTGTCACAAATTCCATCAGAATCTAAATCATAAACACAGAACCCTCCACAAACACCTAAGGCATCTAATTGATTTCCATCACAATCACAATCACCCTCTTCAATTCCATCACCTCCGCATTCTCCACATTCATCAAAATATAAGCATGATCCGTCGTCCTCAGATGCAGTGTCGCTGTAATTACAAGCGGCTGGATCAATGCAGCCAGCACAAGAATCTAAATTATAAATACCTACGAAACCTGTGTTATAGTTAATTTCTTCAAACGGAGCCCCAAATGCAACAGTCTTACCATCACTACTTAATGATATAGAATTGCCAATTTGATTGAAAGTTTCTTGACCATAAATATCCTGTCCTAGTTTATTCCAAGTAGCTCCATCCCAAGAAAACATTCTTACCTGCCCGTTGTAATAATCTCCTCCAAATGGTGAGCCAATTGCAATTGTACTTCCATTACTACTTAATGAAATTGATTGTCCACTATTATCTCCAGAATTGTCCCCATCAATTGACTGGCCAAGTTGATCCCAATATGTACTATTCCATTTATAAATTCTAACATTTCCAGAATTACTTCCATTATTGTCATTTCCTTTAGAGCTAATAGCGACAATACTACCATCGCTGCTTAAAGACACAGAATATCCACAATCATCATAAGAATTGACACCATCAATATCCTGTCCTTTTTGATCCCAATCCATTCCGTTCCAAGAAAAGATCCTAGCATGCCCTGCACTTGATCCATTACCATCATTTTCAGGAGCTCCTATTGCAACTGTGTTTCCGTCACTACTAATTGAAACAGATCTGCCAAATTCATCACCATTACTCTCCCCGTCTATGTCTTCTCCCAACTGTATCCAAGAATTTCCTGACCAATTATAAATTCTCACATGTCCGTAATTTATCCCATCTTCATTGTTGAATGGAGCTCCAATAGCAATAGTGTTTCCATCACTGTTTAATGAAATTGAATGTCCACTGTTGTCGTAACTATTTTCACCATCAATGTCCATCCCTTTTTGAGTCCAATCGCTTCCATTCCATGTATAAATCCTTACATGTCCTGAGCTAGTGCCATTTCCATCATTGGATCTTGCTCCAATCGCAACTGTTGATCCATCACTACTTAAAGAAACAGAATATCCACTGTCATCATAAGTTGCTTCGCCATTAATGTCTTGGCCTAGTTGAGTCCAAGCACTACCATCCCAACTGAATACTCTTACATGTCCAGAAGAGGATCCGTTTCCATCGTTTTCTGGTGCTCCAATTGCAATAATATTTCCATCACTGCTCAACGACACTGAGTAACCAGATTGGTCAAAATTATTTTCTCCTATTATGTAATCACCTACATGTTCATAGACTTGAGTACAGCTACAATACTCACACGACCCATCATCTTCTGATACAGTAGGATTGTAGTTACAAGCATTAATGTCTGTACAACCGGGACAAGTTCCGTATTCACATGATTCGTTATCAGCAATTGTTGCTGTAGGATCGTAATTACATGCATATTCGTATTGGCATCCAGAGCAGGTTTCATATTCACAACTAAAATCTTCTTCTGTAGCTATTGGATCATAATTACATGCATAATCATCTGTGCAACCAAGTATTTCTAATTCATCACAAATGCCATCTTGGTCCATGTCATTAACACAGTAGCCAAAACAGTCTAAATAGAGTTCAGGATACACACAAGCCCCATTATCAATACTAGACGTATAATCAAAATTACATGCTTCGGAGTCGGTACATCCACTACAAGTCTCATATTCACAACTCCCATCATCAACATTTGCATTACTGTCGTAATTACAGCCAATTACATCTGTACATCCATAACAAATAAATTCACAACTACCGTCGTCAATGGTTGCATCAGGATTGTAGTTGCAAGCCACACTTGTTGTACAACCATAAACATCATCACCTGGGAATGAACTTGGTGTTAATGTAAAGCAACCGGAGGAACCAGCCTCATTCCACATGGTTCCTGATATAATTGAACCATTCCAATCACCTTGATAAATGGTTGTGCTGGTTGGAGTTGTTATTAGATAATTATGTGTATAGGTATTGTTGCAAAAAGAAAAATATCCTTCATTTTGGTTATAAGTGTCAGTGTTGTCTATATTAATAGAAATGAATGTGTTATCTGAGTTGAAATACAACGTTCTTTCAAGTGATGTACCATCACAATTCCAATCAAACACAAGAGTCCAATACTCAACAGAGTCCATTTGAACAGCTGGCGAATCATTATAAATACAATCGCCAGTTTCATTGAAATTGCAAGCGATAGGGTCAAAGCAAGTTTGGCCAAACAGTGTGCAGGAAAATATAATCCCTAGGGCTGAAAATAATAGTCGCATGATGGTTAGTAAGTGCAGACCAATTTACACACGATAAGTCGTCTAGGAAAAATTGGGCATTAAAAAAGCCCCAGCGAATGCCGAGGCTTTTAATAAATCGTACTTGATCGTTTAGAATTTGCGAGATTTCTCACGCTGTTCGCTTTCGTTGCAACGAATAGGTCTCCCCATTACCTCTTTTCCTTCAAGAGCCTCGATTGCAGCTGCGCCTTCGTCATCGTTTGGCATTTCAACAAAGCCAAAACCTCTAGAACGACCAGTTTCACGGTCGTGTATTACTCTAGCACTATCAACGGTGCCGTGAGCTTCAAATGTTTCCTTGAGGGCGATATCATCGACACCCCAAGCAAGATTACCAACAAAAATGTTCACTATTAGAAAGTATTAAATGCGGGGTAAAGATAGTCAGTTGACTGCGTATATCCACATCGGTGGAAAATTCCATGCAACAAATGATGCTCTGTATAGATTGAACTGCTCATAATGCTTCTTCATAAGCCATGGGAAATAAGTGAACCATCTCATCCTAGTGCCTGAATTTGTTAAGGTTAGGAGTGTTGCTTGGAGTTTGGTTTTTACTTCTTCGGGCATGTTGAACGGTAATCCACTTATTACTAGATCGACGCTTTTTATACCCCTTTCAGAGAGTAATTCTTCTAATTCACATGCACTACATTGAACGATTTCGAACCTATTGTCGTACTTACCTTGAAGGTTTTCTATATATGATTCTTCCAGCTCAATTAGCAATACTTTGCAATCATCAGGCAATCTTTCTGCAAGTATGTCTGTAAATACTCCAGTACCTGGGCCTAGTTCTACGATATACTTCATTTGGCCTAAGTCCAAACCTCGAACCATAGCCCTAGCCGCTCGCTTTGAACTAGGAGTAATAGAAGCGTTTACTAAGGGCTGCTTAATAAACATCTTGAAGAAATTTCCTTTACTCATGCGCCGCTTTCTTTTTGCGTTTTTCTATCTCTTCAGGTGACAGGAAGTATTCTTCTCCTGGAAAATCAAGCCCCTCTTTCCTGTAAATGATTTCAGCTACTTGAAGAGCTCCTAGTTGCTTAGCTAGGATTTTCTTGTCTTCATCTAGGAGGAATAGCTTGGGAGTTGAAAAAACGTCAAATGTGGTTCTGAAATTCAGACTTAAAAGATCAGTCGTGCCAGAGTATATCAGAGCCATAGCACTGTCCTGTTGATTCACCTGTGGATTGTCACTCACATGAATCCAATCTTTATAATCTGAATCTTTTAAGTATTCCTGCCAAGGTTCGCTTTCAAAGTCATTGCCAATGGCGTAGATCTCCAGTCCTTTACTGTTCCACTCTTCATATATTTTTTGAAGAATAGGCATCTCCTTTTTACAGTGCCCACAAGTACTTTCCCAGATGACAAGCAAGGTGTATTTAGCTTCCACGTCGTATAGAGAATGCCATTTGTTTAAGTCCAAACCAGGCAGAGTCACATTGTGAGCATACTCACCACACATGGTATGCCTCAACTCTTTTGCCCTATCTACAATCTTTTTTAATTGTTCTTCATTAAGCCAATCAACTTGTCCAGAGGCATAATATTGATTTACTAGCTTGACAAACACCTTATCCATGCACATAACCTGAGATGATTCACTCTCAAATGTCATGTGGTGGAGGAAGTATTTGAACATTTCACTATTTCCACGAACTCTATCGAGAAGCTTTACTGCTTCAACATATAAAGAATCTGGGTCAGGGGGGAGGACCTTGCTCCAATATCTATCAATTAAAGTATGAAGTGTGCCATCTCTTACCAATCTAGGGTCGTCTAAATCTACATTATCCCAATAGTGCCTTCTGTAGTATATGTACTTCCACAAGTCCTCATTTTCAACTCCCTCTGGAGTGTCAGCCATCTCAACTTCTTGAGTCATCTTGAGATACTTGCCAAAAAGGTATTCCTTAGGATCACTAACTATCGATGATTGAAGATTTAGGACCTGTTTAGTTAAGCTGTTTAATCCGTCCTTAGCGGCTGCTACATCAGCCATTGTTGCAGAACTATCCTTAAGAATTTTGTCGAAGGGAGCACGCTCAGTTCTCTTGTCATTAATAAATCTGAGGTAGTTGTAAAAGGTTTGGTTTTCATCACTTTGAATCACCTTCATGTCTCCTTGAGGGTTGTGAAGTGAAGTGTGGAATTCCATTGGCTCTTCAACTAGCAAGAAGTCAAATAGAACTGGACCAGGTAGTACTATGGCGTATTTTCCGCATTGATCGTATTCCTTTCCTGGGAATGTGAATGTGCCATCAGATGATGCTACAGTTGTGTCGTTGTAGAATAATCTTGACCCATAGTAGTTGGCTAGATATACTGTGTCAGCACCAAGGCCATCAACTTTGACAACGATGTCATTTTGCCCCAAAAGTGGAGCAGTTATAAACGCAAACAAAAGACCTATTACAGCACGAGTTCTATTCATCAGATTTTGCTTTAAAGCGAATTTGGACTTGCAATTTAAGTGCCAAGTAGTTGTAATAAAAAAGGCTGACGCAGAGTCAGCCTTTTCAATATTGTGTATCAGTAGATTAACGATTAACTACAAGCTTGCGCATTGTGCTATTTCCGTTAGAGTTTAATTCTACTAAGTAGATTCCGTTCTCTAAATCAAGATTGATTCTAGCTCCAGATTCTAGATTTACAACGTTGTGCTCTTCAACAATCTGACCATTTAATGCCATGATGCGGAATTGCCCTTCTTGTACGTTGCTCGTAAGTTGGATGAAGTCTATAGCTGGGTTTGGCCCAAAGGCAAGATCAAGCTCTGTTTCTTCAATCCCATTTAATACGTCGTCACATTCAACTACTACTAGGTCGTCTATGTAGTAAAGACCTGGTGTAGTACCATCACCGTAACCAAAAAGATTAAGACCTCCAATTATTGCGTCAAATGCAATATTGTTCAGATACTCACCATTAATGTAAATCTCAGCTCTGTCATTTACTGGATCCATGAATAACTGCACTTGGCTCCATGAGTCTGGAGTATAAGTCGTTTGAGCATTTACTTGTTGGTCAATGCTTAGAGATACATTACCGTTTGAACCAAATTCGATGTCAAAAGCCCATCCAACCATAACTGCAAGATCTTCTTGTACGTTAAAGTATGCGGAATTGCCAGAAGGAACATAGATATTAAAGCTAACTTCATATGCTTCATCTAGTCCAATAGGAAGGTAAACGTCCATAGGTCCACCTGCTACAGCTCCAAATATTTTCAATGATTGAGTTCCTGAGTTTGCAAATTCGTCAGAAACAACACCGTCTTCATCGCCTCCTGTTGTTCCACTCCAAGTGGTCCAAACAGCGCTTGCTTCTCCGATGTAATCACCAACAGAGTAAGACTCAAAGTCTTCTTCTAATAAAGGAGTTTGTGCAAGTAAACCTCCGCCGAGAAGTAATGCACAAGGAAGTAAAAATTGTTTCATAGATGTCAATTAGAATAGTTAATTTCTTTTGGAGGCACAAAATAGTCAAAAAATCTATCTTTATGGCATGATATGGAAAGGGAATTTGAGGAAGATGAGAACTGAGAGCGGTTCGGTAGTCAAGTATTTTTGGTCTGGGAGGGATGTGTTGGATGATATGCCTGAGCTATTTGCGAATGATTGGATAGGAGAAATCATAAGAATCAAGTACGAAGGAAAAGTGCATTGTGTGGTGACGGGAAAGGAAATGGATAGAGCATTTAGAATGGGAATGTCAAAGGACGCGTTTTTCAATTCACCTCTTTCATGCCCATCGATAATCAATCCGGAATTAAGCACCATTCATACTGGTGTTGCGCTAAGAGACAAAGAGTTTGAAGAAATGTATCACAATGTTCCCCACGTGGTTTACATATCAAGAACTGATAAATTAAAAGTGGGTGTGACGGGTTTGGGTCGCCAAAACTTTAGGTGGAATGACCAAGGTGCAGTTGAGGGGATAACTTTATGCGAAACTCCTTACAGGCAACTAGCTGGTGAGATAGAGGTGTTCTTAAAATCTCACTTCAACGACAAAACCTTCTGGAGAAACATGCTTAAAGATGTAGACAGAGATCCAGAGGAGTTAGTCGACATGAAGGAGGAATGTTTCGAACTGCTGAGTCCAGGCTATGAGCCATTCTTCAGCGACAATGATGAAGTGACGGAAATCAATTACCCCATCAATACTTTTCCATCAAAAATCACATCGATCAAATTAGAGAAGGTCCCGTTTTTTGAGAGCAGGTTGATAGGAGTGAAGGGCCAGTATTTGATTTTTGAAAACGGTGGAGTGCTTAACGTGAGATCTCACGAGGGCTGTAGAATTACTATGGAGATAGTTTAATTGAGGTTTGGGTCGATAGGAGCTTGAGCTATGTGCCCAAACCCTTCTCCCATATTCTTAATCAACGCCTTCCAGTATTCTTCATTGCTCTCAGAGGTGTCCATGATCAAGTCGTTGTCAGCCTTTGTAACAAACCAAGATCTTGACTTAATCTCGTCTTGAAGTTGGCCATCACTCCACCCGCTATATCCTATGAATAATCTGAACTTAACTGATGAAGGGTCGATGGTTAGTTTCGCCTTAAGCTCCTCAAAATCACCGCCTAAGTAAATTCCATCCATTACTTTTTGGCATCCTTCTATGTCAGGAGAATTGTGTAGGAAAAATAAATTAGATCTGCTAACAGGGCCTCCTAAACTCACCTTAGCATTTGGCACAGGAAAGTCGCTTATCACCTCTGTAATATCAACATCAATAATATTGTTTAACACCAGCCCAAAACTTCCACTCTCATTATTCTCACACAACAGCACAGCCTTTCTTCCAAAGTAAGGATCATTTAAAAATGGCTCACTCAAGAGTATGTCTCCAATTTTAGGATCAGAATTTTCTGTAGGCGTAAAACGAATCATTGATGTAAAGTTCCGTCATTTGCATTGAAATGGCTAAAACTGATCTATCAAATTACATTGCAAATCGATTTAACGATGTTGTTATCTCTGGCCATGCAATTGCTGTACGTTTAAGAAGAGATGTTGTAGGCGCAACACCACAGCAAATAAGGACTGCAATTGATGGGGTTTCTAGGCTTAACCCCGGACACTTCAGTGGAAGTATGGATTATGTTGAAATAGCAGGAGTGAGGTGCGGAATTGCCAAGTTTATGGAGCGAACTGGGCCTAAGGTGTTGTGGATCCACGGTGGTGGTTTCTCCTTTGGAAGCCCCAGGGTTTATAAGGCTACTGCGATATTTTTGGCCCGTCATCTGGGGTGCGAAGTTGTAGTGCCAGATTATAGGCTATCTCCTGAGCACACGTATCCTATTCCTTTTGAAGATTGCTTGAATGTTTATAAGGAGCTTGTAAAGGATGGAGAAGCTATTGATTTAATTGGTGATTCTGCAGGAGGAAATATTGCTGCTGCTCTAGCCCAAACCTGCATATCATCCTCACTTCAACGACCTAACAAACTAGTTTTGTTATCTCCTTGGCTTGACCTGTCTGTACAATCAAAGTCAAACGATAAAAATTACTCTGAATTCAGCCCTTTTGACAAAGAGGACACAATATCATTCAGTGAAGATTACATAGGCAAAATCGATAGGAATGATTCTAGAGTTTCACCTATTTATGGATCGTTTGAGGATTTCCCCGAAACTCATATTCAAGCATCTAAAGTCGAATTCCTTTTCGATGACACTGTAGAGTGTATTCAGAAATTAAATGATGCTAATGTTGAGCATTCTGTTCATTTCGAAGAAAAGGCATTGCATGGATGGCATTTAGTGCCTGACTTCCTACCAGAAGCCTCGAGATCTATGATGAAGGTCGTAGAGTTCTTAAAGAGGTAGACTCTTCAGAATAAGTTCTATCCCTAATTCAGCTTCATCATCAGACATGTTAAGAGGAGGTGAAAGCCTGAACGCGTTTGGCACACTTAAAAACCAAAACAATAACACACCCTCGTCAAGCCCCTTCATAACAGTCTCTGTGACTACATCTGCAGATTCCATTTCTACATAGAAATACAAGCCTATTCTTCTCACAGTTTTAACTGAGTTGTGAGCTAGAAGCTGTTTTTCCCAACTAGCTCCCTGAGTTTCAATTCTATTCCAATCAAGGTCAGTTAATAGCCGCAATGCACCGACTGCACCAGAAGTTGCAAGCGGATTTCCGCCAAAAGTAGTGATGTGACCTAGTTTGGGATTGTCTGATAATCCCTCCATCATTTCTCTAGAAGAGACAAATGCTCCAATAGGAACGCCACCACCTAAAGCCTTGCCAAGACAAAGAATGTCTGGCACAACACCATAGTGTTCGAAAGCAAAGGCTTTTCCTGTTCGGCCTATTCCACATTGCACCTCGTCAAATATCAAAACGATACCTGCTTCATCGCATTTAGCCCTCAACTCCTGCAACCAAGCCTTGTCTGGAATTCTAACTCCAGCATCGCCTTGGACAGTTTCCACTATGACACCTGCATAGGAATCGTCAATCTGGAAAAGACTTCCATTAAACTCGAGGAAATCAACTCCCTCTAAAAGCGGCATGAATGGTGCCTTTCGTTCAGCATTTGAAGAAACTGAAAGAGCCCCAGATGTGTTTCCGTGATAACCGCCGTTGAATGCTACAAACTTCCTTCTGCCAGTATGTTTTTTCGCCAGTTTTAACGCGCCCTCTACAGCTTCAGCACCTGAGTTTACAAAGTATGTGGTGTTGAGTTGATCAGGTAAAAGTGAACTTAATAATTCGCCAGCTTCAGCTGTTCTTTTGTTAATGAATTCACCATAAACCATAGTGTGAAGGCAAGAGTCCACTTGCGTGTGTAGAAGATCGGTTATCACCTTGTTACCATGACCAAAACTGCTAACACCAACCCCGCAAATTGCATCGAAAATCTTCCGTCCATCAACTGTTTCAAGCCAAACCCCTTCAGCACTATCAATTTCTAAATTCAGTGGGTGAGGGGTGGTGTCTGCTAGCCCTATGTCTAAAAACCTTTTAGCCATTATTTACTCAATGAGATTTCAAGTTCATCAACAAAGGTCCATCTGTCATGACCAGCTCCTAAATGCCACTCAGGAATAGCACCTCTAGGGTTAGCTTTTACTTTGATATAACGTGCTTCAATTCCACCAACAGATTCAAATCTGTGCACCTGCTTTTCGTAATCATCCTCAGGAATATCGTGCCCAACGTTTTCAAGCAACATAAATTCATTCCCGTCAATAGAGTAGTAGAAGTCAACGCTTTCAGGAAGCCAAATCCAAGGTTTAATATCCTGAACACAACCAAGAGACATAGATTCTATTTGGCTTATCTCTTTTAGATCAACAGTTGCTTCAAATGGATTATCGTAAAAGCCCTGCCAATCCCCAGTTCTAAATTCATTGCCTCCCTTTAAGCCATCTATCAAAGTGTTATTCCCTGCAGCAGCATACTGATGTGAATAGGGATGAGTATAATTTACTTCCCAATCGTGATCAATTTTTACTAATGCATGATGTACGATGTCAGAGTCTAGTCCTCCGCGCCTGCATTTCGCAAAGAATTCACAGCTTTTATCAACCTCAATTATATTTCGATATAGCTTCCAATTACCATCTCCCATATGATAGAAAATTGATGCGTTTGGATCAATTGTTGCCATCACAACTTTAACCGATTCTCCTTGAAAACTTTGTGGAGCTGTGAAGCTTGGAACTGGAACAAATTTGTTAGCATTCACACTCTCTTTGGGCCTGTCTCTTTGTGCAAAACCAAACATATTAGACTTAAAGTTGCTCATCTTAAACTCAAGATTTCCTCCCTCTAAAATTTCATCGTATCCAACCCAAGCCCTTTTCTTCTTGTTAACAGAGCCAATGTAATTTCCACCACCAAGCTTACTTATTGTTAGTTGATTACCTCCTTTAGGAGAAATCACAGCTTTGTCAAATTGAGGAGATCCAATTACCAGTTGTTTAGACCCTGAGCCTGGTGCAACTGAATACAAGCCTAGAGATGACAAAACATACCAAGCTGACATTTGACCACAGTCTTCATTTCCACACAATCCATCAGGTTCAGCCGTATACAAGGTGTTGATAATACTATCGACCAATTCAACAGTTCTCCATTGTTTACCACTGTACGCAAATAAGTATGCTACATGGTGACTAGGTTCATTTCCGTGAGCATATTGCCCAATCAATCCAGTAATATCAGCTTGTTCTCTACCACTAGTACCCATTTCAGTAGTAAACTGGTCGTTCAATAAGACTGAAAAGCTTTCGCCATTTCCTGCTAATTTGATTTGGCCAGTAATGTCGTGAGGAGCAAAGAATGTATACTGCCATCCATTTGCTTCTGTGTAATTGAAATTCACTTCAGTTGGATCGAAATCAGGAACCCATGCTCCATCTCTTTTGGGCTGAATAAAGTGAGATTTCTTATTTAGCAAATTCCTCCAAGAATGTGACCTCTTTACAAATCTCTCTGCAATTTCATCCTCACCTAAGGAAGCAGCAAATGAAGCAATACATGCATCGTCAAATGCATACTCAAGAGTCTTACTTACACTTTCACTTTCACACTCGCTTGGGATATAACCCTTTTCAGCATAAAAATCTAAACCCAAATGAGCTGAGTCAGCCGCCTGTATCATTGCTTCCAAAGCAAGCTTCTCATCCCAGCCAGTAATTCCCCAATCCTTTGCGTCTGCAATTACAGGAACTGAATGATAACCTATCATGCATCCAGTGTAGTTGCCAGCTAATTCCCAAACCGGAAGTTGCCCACCATCCTTATACATCCTTAGCATTGTATTGACAAAATCCCTTGTCAAATCAGGCTCTATCCAAGAGAGAAGAGGGTGGAGGGAACGGAATGTATCCCAAAGAGAAAATATCGTGTAGTGTTTTCCTTCGTCAGGAGCTAATTGATGAATTTCTAAATCAGTTCCTCTATAACGACCATCTACATCACTAGCAAGATTTGGTACGGTGCAGCTGTGGTATAAAGAAGTGTAGAAAACCTCTCTTTTATCGTAATCATTACTTTCAATCAGGATTCGGCTTAACTGCTCATCCCATTTTTCTTCATTTAGAGTTTTGTATTCTTCAAATGATCCTCGATCAGCTTCTAAAGCTAAATTCATTAGGGCACCATTAATGTCACAAAAGCTCAATCCAACTCTAACATTTAAGTCGTCAACAACTCCAAAATCCGCTGCAAACACAGGTACGTATTCAACTTCTCTAATTTCAACTCCATTTGAGTCAACTCCCATCACATGTGTTTCAGTCAACTGATCTCTCCATTCAAACTTTCTGTCGAATTTCATAGCAAAGTAAACGTGCTGTTCAGTCGCCCAATTTTCAGATAATCGATGTCCTACAATTGTATAATCGTCGACAGGGTAGATGCTGTAATTAATAAGCTTGTCTCTGTGATCTAAATCTATAATTAGAGTCAAGGTGTCAGCTTCTTCTAATGTGTATTTGTGAAAGCCAACTCTATCTGAAGTTGTTAACTCAGCAGTCAAATTGTGATCTTCCAGAAAAACTGAATAGAACCCTGCATGAGCAAACTCTCTGTCTTTAATAAATCCACTTTTGTACCTATCCCTCCAAGAATCAGCTTTAGAAAACTGCGTGCATGGCATAACCAAAATATCTCCGTAATCACTTACTCCTGTACCTTGTAGGTGGGTGTGGCTGAATCCATAAATAACAGAATCTGTGTAGTGATATCCACCACAACCATCCCAACCCTCTAATCTAGTATCTGGACTCAACTGTACCATCCCAAACGGGGATGTCGCCCCTGGATATGTATGCCCATGACCCCCTGTACCTATAAATGGATCAACTAATTTATGTAGTGGTTGTTGTGCTGATGCACAAATAGACATTGCTATAACTACTGAAAACACTAGTGATTTTCTCATCGTTTTATATTTTGCAAACATTGCAATCTGCCCTATTGTGAATCCCAAAGTGCAAAACTGCAGGCCTGTTTGGCGCTATCAATTCCTCGAATTTACTCCTAAGTTCTACTGGAAGTTGAAGATTAATAGTGGCATTTCTCAACGACACACTCACTTTTTTATTCCTATTCACTTCCATCACGTTCTCTAATATTTCGTCTTCTGACAAATCAGAGCGTTCAAATTTCTTGATTTTGCTATTGAGGTCGCTGATTTTGCCGTCGAATTCCACGATCGTTTCAAAAATCTCTTTTCGTACATCGCCACCCCAAGCCCTACTGTCTGAAAAGATGGTTTCTAATTCACTAAAAAGTATCTGCGATTCCCTTTCCTCAAAGTTGAATTTATTACTCACCTTAGGCCAAACCACCCAATCCTCAATTGCTGCCTCATGCGGGTCATCTCCATTTACCATATCCTCTTGTGACCACTGAATAAATCGATTAGGCGAAATAGGGTTTGATAGCCATTTAAAACTACTGTCCAAATGGAAAATTATAGAAGAAATATTTACGCTAATCTCAGAGTTAGGAAGCTGCCTTGATATAGGATTCCCAAAAGTTCCAGTTGATGGACCCATACACGATTCGCCTACGACAAACCCTCTATTTAATTTATTGAAATTTGAAGTAAAAGATACAGTAGCAGAAGCAGAAGTTCCGTCGATGAGCAAACACACATCACTCTTGTAGGTATGCTTTAATTTGGGATTTTCTGTCTCAAAATAAAGGGTGTCTGACTGACCTATCTCAAGCAATGCAATTCTTTTGAAATCTTGCATGAAATCGACATTCTTACCAAGCTTGTCTATGACGAACTTTTTAACTCCCTTATAAGTCTCGCTAAAGTTCTCTTTGCTTTCTGCGCATTGCTTGATAACAATAGAACTAGGCGCATTTACATCCTTATGAGTTAATAGGTGAAGCAAATATTCCATTCTATAAGCATCGCCGCCAAAATTCCCTCTAAGATCAATTACCAGTTTGTTATAACTATCCTTTTTTATTCGCTTAAACCCCTTGTTTAAATCTCTATAGTATAAAACGTCTTTCCCCTTGTAAAATGAAGGGATTTTGAGAGTGACAACTCTTTCATTCCCCTCAGGCCAAACCCACTCAACAATCCTCTTTTCCTCTTCTTCAATTTCCTTTTCTGAAATCGGATAGTCATACACTTTGCCATCAACATCTTCTATCTCAACTGAAGTGCTATTTTCATCTAAATCTGTATTTACAAAATCAGGAATAAGTAATTCAGCTATCCTCACCTTACTAGTATAGCTGTTTCCCTCCATGGGGGCATACGTTAAAGCTGAATTGAAATAATCCTCGATGGGGGTGTTGTTGATTTGGCTTACTTCACTGCCAATGGGAACAATGTTATTTGAATCCTTAAACACATAGAATCTGCCATTCAAGTATTTAAACCGAATCTTCAAAACACCATTTGATTTCCTCGTTATGTCTTGAAAATGCTCAAAATTTATGGTAGTGTGACTATCCTTTAGAATCCCTAATATTTCACCTACTTTCTTGCTAAAACCAAAACTACTCAACCCAGAATCCAACGAAGATCCAACACTAACAAAAGCGCTATCCCATTCATCTTCAGTGCAACGTGAAAACGGCCAAGGATGAACTTCTTCAACCCATTTTTTTAAGGTGTCTAAATCCTCTTGATACTCCTCAGTAGAACATGCTTTTTGAGCATTAATAGCAAGTGATGTTGCAATTAATCCTGTTGTAAAAAAGCACTTGAGGATTATGGCCATTAGCTTTGGTCTAGCTTCTTAACCATAGTAAGAATTGTAGCAATAGCAACAGTTTCTCCAGTTTCATCATATACATCAACCAGGTATTTCACTATACCCTTTGCAACATCTTCAGCATCTCTTTTCTCTTGAGAGATCTTTTCCTTAACAGTAAGACGCACACCAATAGTAGCTCCTGGGTAAACAGGTTTAGTGAATCTACATTCTTCTATGCCATAATTGAGAAGTACTGGTCCTTTTCTTGGATCTACAAATAAGCCTGCCGCCTTGCTAAGTACAAAGTATCCATGAGCAACTTTCTGCTCGAATAGTGTTCCTTCTAAACTAGTAGCATCAACGTGAGCATAGAAATTATCTCCACTTACGTTAGCGAAATTGGCAATATCAGCTTCTGTTACTGTATGTTTTGCTGTTGTTACAGTATCTCCTATTTCTAATTCTTCAAAGTGCTTTCTGAATACGTGTGGTTCAGATTCGGGTTGAGCACCACCAGGTTGATATTGCTCAGTAATCGCAGTAAGCATACTTGGGTGACCTTGTATAGCTGTTCTCTGCAGGTAGTGTTTTACTCCACGTAAACCACCCATTTCCTCACCGCCACCTGCTCGGCCTGGCCCACCGTGTACTAGAAGTGGGAGAGGGGATCCATGTCCTGTACTCTCCTTAGCACACTCTCTATCTAAGACTAAAATCCTTCCGTGCATGCTCGCTGCATTTCGTACAAACTCAGCAGCAGCTTTTTTATCGTGAGTAGTTATGCTACAGCAAAGAGAGCCCTTACCCATTTTAGAAAGAGCTACAGCATCTTCAATTGAGTCATAAGGCATAATTGTAGATACAGGCCCAAAGGCCTCTACTTCGTGAACCTTGGTGACACTTGCAGGATTATCTACCCTAAGAAGCATTGGACTCATAAACGCACCCTTTTCAGAATCAGCACCTGTAGTTTCTACAGAATCAGGAGAACCAAAAACAAGTTCAGCCTCCTCTCTTAATAATGCAATTTGAGCTCTAACATCATCCCTTTGAGATTGTCCCACTAGAGCGCCCATTCTTACGCCTTCGGCTTGAGGGTCTCCAACAACGGTTTGGGCTAATTGAGAAGCAAGAGCCTCTTGAACAGCGTCAATGTGACCCTTAGGAACCATAATTCTTCTAACGGCAGTACACTTTTGGCCACACTTTACAGTTATCTCCTTTCTTACCTCCTTTATAAATAGGTCAAACTCTGGAGTACCAGGAGATGCATCTGGGCCAAGAATAGCAGAGTTCAATGAATCTGCCTCAAGGTTAAATGGAACACTATGATTAATAATGCGTTCATTTGCTTTCAGCAATCTTCCTGTATCTGCAGATCCGGTGAAAGTAACAACGTCTCTTTCATCAACATAATCAAGAATGTTCCTTGCAGATCCACAAACAAGTTGCAATGCACCTTTAGGAAGTATTCCACTCGCATGAATTTCTCTGACAACTGCCTCTGTTAAATAAGAAGTCACTGTTGCAGGTTTTACAATTGCAGGAACACCAGCTAATAAGTTGACAGCTATTTTTTCAAGCATACCCCAAACAGGGAAGTTGAATGCATTTATATGAATTGCCACTCCTTCTTTAGGAACAAGCAAGTGATGGCCACCAAATGTTCCTTCTTTTGAAAGAGGGATAAAATCTCCATCAACTGCAAAAGGAGTATTAGGTAGTCTTCTTCTTAAGCTGGCATTTGTAAATAGATTACCTATTCCTCCTTCAATATCTATCCAGCTATCAATTTTCGTCGCACCTGTAGCCCAACTCACCTTATAAAAGTCTGCTTTCTTCGAATTTAAATGTAGAGCTAGGGCTTTTAGCATCAAGCCTCTTTCTTGGAAGGTCATCTTTCTCAATGAATGTCCACCTTCACCTCGCGCATAATCATACATAGCAGAAATGTCTAATCCATCTGACGATGTAGATGCAATCGCTTCACCATTGATAGCATTATATAGAGTAGATCCGGTACCATCTCCCTCTATCCACTTGTCCATTACAAGATTGCCTAGCTTATTCATTGTCATTTTTATGTGCGTTTTTAAGCACGCACAAGTTAACGATAGGTGAGATGAAATATTTAAAGCAACCTTATATATATGTACACGTCTAAATATTGAGAGGTTTTTCAACAGACCGCTGTTCATCGATGATTTTATACCGCTTGTCGAACATTTTTTTGCAAACTCCTTAAAAAAGTGTTGTGATTTTAAAGAAGTATGTCATATCTTAGTGCGGTGTTCTGTAAAAAGACATCAATTTTTAACGAGTAAATAAATAACCGAGATAATAATAAACCCTTTCTCATGAAGAACATTTTCGCAATGACAGCTGCCCTTTTAATGGGCTTTGGAGCTAGCGCTAACAACGTAGAGTTGGTAGTTGAGGCA
>PBNL01000033.1 GCA_002723115.1 Methanobacteriota archaeon
AGTGTGGAGTATGTAACGGACCTGGAGCCATCTACGAGTGTGGATGTGCTGATATCCCAGAAGGAGACTGTGACTGTGACGGAAACCAGTTAGACGCTCTTGGCGAGTGTGGTGGCGACTGTACTGCTGACTCTGACTCGGACGGAATTTGTGACGACGTAGACGACTGTGTCGATCTTGACGGAACAAACTGTGGAATTGGTGGATGTATAGATCCATCTAACCCAGCTTACGACCCAACAGCAACTTATGACGATGGTTCATGTTTAGTTGGTGGATGTATGATACCTGAGGCTTGTAACTACGATGTAGATGCAGAATACCAGCTGGCAGGTGCTTGTGAATTCACTTCATGTGCTGGTTGTATGGATGATGCAGCTTGCAACTACGATGATACAGCTACGATTAATAACAACGATTGTGATTACCCTGATGCGTTCTATGATTGTGATGGAAACTGCCTAAACGATTCTGACGGAGACGGAGTATGTGATGAACTTGAGGTTTACGGATGTACAGATTCAGAAGCGATCAACTTTAATCCTGATGCTACTGAAGAAGATGGATCTTGTTTAGAGGCTGGATGTCTAATTCCATTCGCTTGTAACTACGACCCGACAGCAGATTACATCGATATAAACCTATGTGACTTTAGTTCTTGTGTTGGTTGTATGGATGAAGCTGCTTGTAACTATGATGATGAAGCAACTTTACCTTCTGCAGCTCTTTGTGAGTACCCATCAATCTACTTCTTAGATTGTAATGGAGACTGTATCAATGATGCTGATGGTGACGGTGTGTGTGATGAGATGGAGATTCTAGGTTGTACTGATGAGGCTGCGGTTAACTTCAACCCATATGCAACAGATGATGACGGATCTTGTATTGTCCTAGTAGGTGGATGTGTGATTCCATTTGCGTGTAACTACGATCCAGAGGCAGATTACTATGTTGCAGGATCATGTGACTTCTCATGTCTATTTGGTGAAGCAAGCGGTATGATTGAGTCTGATTGTCAAGATGAAAATGCATGTAACTATGGAGATGAAGGTGATTGTCAATACTTTGATATTCACGGAGAGCTTTGCATGCCTGGTGGATGTACTCTAGCTAATTCTTGTAATTATGATGCAAATGCTGAATACAATGATGGTTCATGTGACTACAGCTGTAATACTATTGGTTTAGGCATTGATACAACTATCAATGAAGACCAAACCGATTCAGTTCACGGTTGTACTAACCCAGCTGCTTGCAACTTCAACTCAAATGCAACTGAAGACAATGGTCTTTGTGAATTTGATACTTGTTATGCGCTTGGTTGTACTGACTCATCAGCTACTAACTATTCATCAAATGCTACTATGAATGATGGTAGCTGTGAGTACACTGAGGTTACTGTTGAACTAGGTGGATGTACAGATGCTGGAGCTACAAACTTCAATTCTATAGCTACATTGAATGATGGTACGTGTATCTACAATGTACTTGGATGTACAAATGATATGGCATGTAACTATGACTTTAGAGCTACCGTTGACAATGGAACTTGTGAATACAGCTCTTGTTATGGTTGTATGAGTAAGCGTGCTTGTAACTACAATGCAGAAGCTACTCACCCTGCATCTTGTGAGTTTGTACTGCCACTTGCTATCGAAGGAGATTTTGCTCCAGTGATAGGAGAGGAGGTGCTTTACACTTATCCAATGTCTGCAGGTTCTGATTATGAGTGGAATGTTGTGGGAGGCCAAATCCTACACTCAATCGCTCCTAATGAAGTTGTTGTAGTTTGGTCTGTTTCTGAAGGCCAAATCTCTATCACAGAAAGAAATTCTAATGGTTGTGAAGGTTCAGAAGTGGTTATGCCACTAGAAAGAACTGAAGAACTTGCAGAATTAGAATTTGCACTATACCCGAACCCAGCAAATGAAATTATAACGATCAACATTGATCGATCAATTGTATTTGTTCAGATAATGGATGTTATGGGTAGAGTTCAGATGAGCGAGCAGCTAATAGATGGAGCTAATAGAATTGATATTAGCCACCTAGCATTTGGCACTTACAAAGTAGTAGTGCAGTCTGAAGGCGAGCAAGCTATAGAAACGCTAGTAATAGGGAAGTAATTCCTAACTAGATAACGGAAAAAAAAGAAAAGGCCTCGCTTCAGCGGGGTCTTTTTTATTAACGATTTAGTATACTTAGATATTCCTTCCATGGTCCAACATAATTGGCATATTGTTTAGCCATTGTTCCAGATATCTGATTAATATGGCTTAAATCGTAAACGACCCATGTGCTAATCAGTTGTTCAAGAGTAACAATGCCTAATTGAGGGTGAATAGCTCTGTTCTCAAGATTTATACTCGAGATGGTTAATGATTAACATTTTTAGCTCATAAATCAGCAAACTCATCTTATAGTTGATTCATTGATTTGCCCTTGCTTTCTTGAAATTGAGCAAATCGATCAAAAGATTCAAATACGTTTAGTTCATCAGAAATAGTAATTAATACGTGTAGTCCAATCAGTTTTTTCACCATGATTCAAATGACCAACAACAACATCAGGGCTCCATGTGTCTTTGCCTTCATTTGCAATAGTCTAAACTACATTTATATCTCTTAAAAGAGCATCTAGAACAAATGGAGTTCTTTCTAGAACTTCTATTGATTGGTCTAAATTAAAAGAGGTCAAATCTTATTTCTCAATCACTACTGGAACTGCTCTGTTGCCTACAATGAGTATGTAATGACCAGTGCTTAAATCAGAAAAATTAAAGCTGTATTTATCAGTTACTGAATATGTGGTTCCTGATTTTATTTCTGAACCATTAATGTCCAGAATGTACCAATCTTGTTGTCCAATTAGATTTGGAATGAAACAAGAGAAATCACCACGATTAGGGTTAGGGTAAACTACTATGTTTTCGTCAATGATAATTTCATCTAGTCCAACGCTAACATTAATGTCTATGCAAACAATTTCGCCTACACATCCAGAAGAGTTAGTTTCTTGAACACAAACTTGCCCTTCACCTTCTGTAGTCCACAGAAGAGAAATCGCAAATATGTCAGATACAACTAATGAATCAGCTCCAAAGAAAGTCCATTCATAAGTACTACCTGCTGTGAAATCATATTCGTAAACACTTGAATCGCCAAGTAGTACTTCAGTTTCACCGTCAAGATCCCCGTCGATAGGTATTATTGCTGGATCAACAGTGATATCTCCACTTAATTCACAACCATTCATGTCAGTTACTGTAACAACGTAATCTCCTGCTTCTACGAGTAGAGGATCAATTCCATTCCAGTCAATTGTCAATTCGCCAGTTCCACCAGCTGCGCTAGCAGAGATAGTACCTGAATTAGGGATAGTGCACTCAGGTTGAGTGGACTCTAGATTTAGCTGAAGGGCTGGGGGGGCACTGATAGAGAATTCTAAAACAGTTGAACATAGATTGTCATCAGAAACAGTTACCTCGTAATCACCTGCAGGTAAAGCATCAGGGTTGAGATTGCCAAAATCAGTTTGGTATGGTGCAACACCTCCAACAGTTTCAATAACTACCGTTCCATCGCTAGAGTAAGAACATAAAGCACTTGTAGTACCAATAACATTTGAAATTAAATCAGTTGTTTCGTTAACTACCTGCACAAAAGGAGCGCTTTCGTTACCGCAATCATCAGTAGCAATGAAAGTTCTAGTAAGTTCAACAGCTAATGGGCATACTCCTGGTCCTATTTCAGATGATACGCTTACTGTAGCATTACTACATAAGTCCTCAGCTGAAGGAGTCCCAAAGTCACCAGTTTCGATTTCGTCAGAAATGACTTGCTCAGCAATAAGCTCAGTCCAAACCGGAGGAGTTTCGTCAACTACAATAATACTTTGCTCAGCAGTTGCTGTGTTTCCACAAGCATCTGTAGCTGTTACAATTCTATATAAAGTGTACTCGCCATCACATATTCCAGGAATTGTTTCTTCTTCACCTATTACAATGTCTAAAGGTTCGCTACAACTATCCTCAGCACCAGCATTTTCAAAGTTGGTGAGGAGTGGGCAAGAAGTGGTTTGGGTTTCTAAACCAGAAGTGAAAGTAGGAGGAGTGTTGTCTACAACATTCACTGTCTGAGTATGGAAACATTGCCTATTCATACAATCTGTACCTGTGTAGGATCTGATGATTTGGTAATCGCCTGGGCAATCTCCTTCGATAATTTCTTCAGTCATCGTTACATCCACAGTCCAAACCGCTGCATAACAATTTCCATCAGGATTGTGATTTTCTTCAAAATCAGAGGCAAAAGGAGAAATGGACGCGTAAACGGTTGTAGGAGCACTAACATTTGTACAGCTAGTTGTAATGTCTATAGGTGCATTGTTGAATGTTGGTAGAAGAGTGTTACCACTACAATCCTCATCGACATTTGCGTAATAACATGATCCATCATCATCAGTAGCTGAAGAAGAGTAATTGCAAGCTGCAAAATCAGGACAACCTGGTATCTCAAACATGTCACAAATTCCATCACCATCTGCATCAGCTATACAATTGCCATCACAATCATACCCAAATTCAGGGTACTCACATAAACTGTTGTCAGAATAAGCTGCGTCAGGATCATAGTTGCAAGCCCATGGATTTGTACAACCTCCTTGGTCACAGATGCCATTGAGGATAATGTCTAGATCGTAATTGGTGTTTCCGCCATTATACCATCCATTTTGAATTGTAAAATACCAAGTGCCATCTCCACTTAAATAGTTTGTTGGCAGATAAATAGTGTGGGTGTAAAACCCATTGTTTGTTGTAGTCCAGTTTGGTGGAAAATTAATATCCCAACACGTAGATGGTGGGTTTATGTTAAATCCTTCACCACCAACACAATTTCCGTTTGGGGAATATATTACAACAATCAAGTCAGCAGGCCATTCCCCACCATACCCTATGAAATTCAAATTAAAAGTTATAGATGTGACAGCACCACTTAATTCTTGCTCTTGGTTTTCGCTCTGGCTACCACTTAGCCATTCGTCAAAGCTCACAGTTGTACTACACTGAGCATTAGCAGTATGAGCTGAAAGAACCAATGCCAACAATGCAAGAATAAGTCTAACTGAAGATTTCATGTTGCAATTTACTTAAAGGTCAGTTATTTGACCAACTGTAGCTTCTTAACTCTAGAACCTTTTGACGTTTCGATAACAACAGTGTAAAGTCCAGAATTAAAACCATTAAGATCAAGTACTACACCATTGCTCAGATGAGAAGCATTTAAGCTAATAACCTTCTGTCCAATTGCATCAATAATTTGAATAACAGCATCATCGATAAAAGTTGAAGAAACAATTGAAACATTTCCTGTTGTTGGGTTAGGGAATAAGCTAAACTCAGTAATATCAATATCACTTACTGAATTCCAAAGAACTGATACAGTTGTGTTAGTTTCACATCCATTTGCATCTGTAACTATTACTGTATAATCTCCATCACCAAGTGCATCTGGATCCACTTCTAGATTAGAAGAATCAAGCCAAACAATTTCATAAGGTTCTGTTCCTCCTTCTACAGTTGCTGTGCCAACACCATCACCAAGAATTGAAGCGTCTGTTGCCGTTGCAGTAATTTCCAATTCTTGAGGATGAGTAGCTATGACATCTATTGATGCAGAACAACCTTCGCTAATTACAGCATCAATCGTATAGAACCCAGCAACAACTTCAAATATTCCAGTATTGTTAGTTTCTCCATTTAACGTGTACTCTATTACTGATCCAGAGTCCACCCCTAGTGGGATTGCTGTTATAACCCCAAGGCCTCCATTACATAAAGCTGATTCTGTTTCATAATCTAAATCAAGGTAGCAACAAGTGCCATCGTCGATAGTTGCAGACTCGTCGTAATTGTTTGCATTAGAATCTGTGCACCCGTAGCAACTGTAGTCACAAGAACCATCGTCAATATCAGCATTCTCATCATAGTTGCATGCTTGTGAATCAATACATCCCAAACATTCGTATATACAAGATCCATCATCAATGATCGCATCTGGACTGTAATTGCAAGCTAAAGGATCGGTACAGCCATTATCAGTGTTCGCTTCAAGGATCTCAAGAGTAATTCCATCAAAACTCACTTCCTGAGATATTGCATTTCCAAAAAACCCAACCCATCCAAGTATTGTCAATGAACATTCAAATGACCCTACAGTATTTGGGATTCCTATAACAGAAGCGCAATATTGATTTCCAGATAAAAATGAGCATGGCGAACCTGAATCACCATTATTATTACACACTATTTCTAATCCCAATTCTTCAGGCAAATAATTTACATCTGGAGAAGATGATTCAATTAATGTAATACTGATTAGTTCCAACGAATCCAATTCTAATGCAGGTAATGTTGAATCCACATCTGAAGCATATAATGGCATAAGCATATGTATAACATCATAATAATCTGTGTTGATTATTCCGTTTTCTAAACTTTCTCCTACACTAAAATCTGGACTAACCCCAAATGATTCGTCACCAAAGTCGAAATCAGCCACACACTGAGAGTAGCTTGAGCTAAGAAATAAAATTGATAAAAGAAGAGTTGTAAATTTTTTCATTTTTATAAAGTTTTACTCACAAAGAGTTCCATAAATAGCAAGTAGTTCTAAAATATCGGCAACACTTATAATATCGTCACCACTAAGGTCAGTTGCACAATTTACTGTACAACCAAAGTCTGAAAGTAGTATTAATAAATCACCAACTGTAATTGCTTGGTCATTGTTGAAGTCACCAAAACAATCTGAGTATTCACATGATCCGTCTGGAATCAATGCGCTAGGATCGTAGTTTGAAGCCAGTGGGTCTGTACATCCAAGGCAAGTAGTGTATTCACATGAACCATCATTAGTATTCGCTTCAGGCAAGAAATTACAAGCGCCTTCCTCCATACATCCATAGATTGCAAGTACTTCATCATCCTCAACTATTTCATTGCAATCATTGTCTATACCGGCCCAATTGCCAATTGCACCAGGATAAATTGTGGCATCTCCGTCATTACAATCTTGACCGTTAAATGCAACTGGATATTCTATGTCTGGGTCACATCCATCGACCGGCAAACCACCATCGCCATAACCATCTCCATCAATGTCTAAATAAGCATCAATGCTTTCGTAAACGATAATTGATTCAGTATCTTCAAATTGCGCCGCTATTGTTTCTTCTAAAGTAATGATTGCATTGCTTCCTCCACCGCTAATTGTAAACTGACCGGCTGATGAAGCAGTAAACGTAGCAGTTCCAAGATCGTCGTCATCAGTTAAGCTGTCGTAGTCATAAAATGTGACTGAATATTCTTGATTGTATTCTAGGTTTAAATTAAGATTATTGAAGTTTGGGGTGTCATTATCATCTATATAATTAGATGTATAATTCAATTCTCCACCCGTTATATTAAAATATGTGTCAGGACTTCCCCATATACCCCAGCCTTCTTCTAAATCACTCCACCCATCACTAAGTGATGTTATGTTTAAAGTGTTGAGAGTAAGTTGTTGAACTGTTGTAGTTAGAGTTATTCCATATTCACCTGGAATACTATATGTCACATTAGGATTAGCACTTGTGGGCATACAATTAATAGCTGTTTCAGAATAGATACAAAATGCATGTTGGGCTTGAGATCCAAAATTTGAACCTGAAATAATTTCTGCTAACGTATTTCCATCCAAATCCGTAAGTAGATATTCTCCTGTTATACCTCCATATTGCATCCCATCTCCAAAACTGTCATAAACATTTAAAGTATAACATCCATTTCCAATACAGATGTTGTTTTCATACATCGTTAAAGGACTTTCATATGGACCCCCTTGAGCAACAATACTAGAATTTTCGTCAATAATATTCCAGGTAGTTTCGTCAGGATAATTATCAGTTGTCAATTGAAAGATTAATTCACTACCGTATACGTCTCCATTAAGATTCCATGAATATAATGTGCCCGGCCCTGTTATGGAATTGGTCAATTCAACTTCTAGTGGAGCACATCCAGATATTTCTGAAGTTGTAAATGATGAATTTGAATTTTCGCCTTGAAGAACCGTAAATGATAAAATAAAACTTTCAGTTATTGAAGTGTCAAACCCAAATGCAGTTGCTAAAACATCAACACTAATATTTACAGAGTATTCTCCAGCAACTAAAGCTGTTCCACATATAGTAACACACCCAAATTCTTCGCCATTAGAAGGGTAATAAATCCCATTTGAATTATTAGGTTGAATTTCTAAACCCAATGGAACTCCTGTTAAACTAGCAAGAGATACTTCAATTAAATCAACAGAAATTCCATCAACTTCTATTGAACTCGGAATTGAAAAAGTTGCTGTAGAGTTATAAAATTCACCAGTTACTGCGGGAGGTAATACTTCTGGACAGAATGTGGGCAATCCGTCCGGTGAAGAACAAGTAATATCCGGAGAGCACTCGTCACACTGAGATAAAATTTGCCCACCCATAAAAAGCAATAAATAAATAAACGAAAGAAAAGAGTATAGTCTATTCATGTAGTTAAATTAATAGGTGAAAAGATAATGCATTTATAAAGAAGTCGTTGTATTTTAGAAGGTGTTTCGATTTAAGCCTGATCAACCCACGTTCTATTCAAAAACCATGATTCATGGTTTAGTTTTTGTATGCATATTATTTTTAACCAGCATTAGATCACATTCCCAAATGGTTGATTTTAGTAATGCCATGAACTTGGTCACTAATCACATGGGTGGATTTTTGGGCTCGGGAGTGAGTTTTGTTGATTTTAATAATGACGGTTATGACGACATTACTTTTGGGCATCATTCGGGCGACATCAAATTCTTCGTAGGAAATGGAAATGATTTTGAAGAAGTAGAGTTAAATATTGATAATGGAGTCAATGAGACCAAAGGTGTTGCTTGGGTCGATTTCGATAATGATGGGGATTTGGACTTCTTCATTACCAATAGATTGGCATCTAATCAAGTGTGGCGCAATGATGGATCATCCTTCACCAATATTTCTTCTACTTGTGGAATCGACTTAAACTCAAACACGCGCAGTTACGGAATGTCTTTTGGCGACTACAATAATGATGGTTTTATAGATTTTTACATCTGCAATTATCATACATGGTTGGATGCAACCGAGAATGAACTCTACATGAATAATGGTGATGGGACTTTCACGGAAACTACTGAAATTGCTGGTGTTGGAGATGGATTCCAACAAAGTTTTCAATCAACCTTTATAGATATTAATAATGACGGCTTTTTAGACTTGCATGTTATAAATGATAGGGTAGATATGTACAATGCCTTTTTCATCAATAATGGTGATGGCACTTTCAGCGATAAAGCTGATGTGATGGGAGTAGATATCGGAATTTATGCTATGAGTTCTTCATTTGGTGATTATGATAGAGATGGTGATATGGATTTATATGTTACAAATGGTTCTGATGGTAATGTGCTATTTGAA
The DNA here is from genome assembly GCA_002723115.1 of Methanobacteriota archaeon. Lineage (GTDB taxonomy): Bacteria > Bacteroidota > Bacteroidia > Flavobacteriales_D > Sanyastnellaceae > UBA974. Next base: position 9,529 of record PBNL01000033.1, read on the forward strand.
AACATGTATCCAAATACAGAAGGATTACCAGTGTTTATGGATGTTACATTGATGAATGGTGTTGGTGAGTTTGAGCTTTGTTGGGCTGCTGAATGGGTTGATTTTGATAATGATATAGATTTGGATTTGTTTGTTTCTACTGGGATTAATTTGTACTCCAATTACCCTGAAATACTGGGAAACTTTCCTGAAATAGAGAATAGCTTGTACAAGAATACAGGTGATTCATTTATAGATGATGGTAATAATATGCCACAACTCTCATCTCACACTTTTGCTGTAGCACAGGGGGATTTTAACAATGATGGATATCCAGATTTAGTTTCTCATAAACTCGGAACTTTTGCCCAAGTATTAAGAGGGACGCCAACAAATAACAAGTGGATTAAGGTTAAGCTAAAGGGAACTACATCAAATACTTTTGGGATAGGCAGTGAAATAACATTAAACTGTATTGACAATCAGGGTAATGCAATTCAAATAAGTGATGTTGTTATTGCTGGTGAAAATTACTTAGGCCAAAATTCATATTGGCAAAACTTTGGATTAGGAAGTATTTCTCAAGTCGAATCCATTGTAGTTAATTGGAGCGGTGGTGAGGAGGAGGAGTTTCAAGGGCCATTTATTTCAAATCAACATTTAACATTGACTGAAGTGGGGAATGGTTCTGAAGATGGAAATTCAGATAATGAATATGGATGTACATATTTACTTGCATGTAACTACAGCACTCTAGCTGAAATAGATGATGGTTCATGTGAGTTTAATTGTTTATGTGCTGATGGTACAATTTGGGATGAAGAATTAGGCCTTTGTGTATTGGAAGACACATGTCCATCAGATATTGATAACAATGGCCAAACCGATGTTGAAGATCTATTACTTCTTCTAATTGGTTTTGGTTTAATCTGTACTGATTAATCACGATATTCGCGTGCAATAATTAAAAATCATGGGTAGAGCATTTGAATTTAGAAAAGCGAGAAAGATGAAGCGCTGGTCGGCTATGTCTAAGATCTTTTCGCGTTTAAATAAGGATATTATTGTAGCAATTAGAGAAGGGGGTAATGCTGATCCTGAATCTAACTCTAGATTAAGGGCTGTTTTACAAAACTGTAGAGCGGCCAATATGCCTAAGGACAATATTGCAAGAGCAATTAAGAAGGCTACAGACAAGGATACTTCTGACTATAAAGAGGTTACGTTTGAAGGGTATGGCCCCCATGGAATAGCTGTTTATGTTGAAACAACTACTGATAATAACAATAGAACTGTAGCCAGTATTAGAAGTGATTTTGCACACAATGGAGGAAATCTAGGGACTACTGGAAACGTTGAGTTCCTATTTAACAGGGTTTGCTTTTTTAACATTAAGGGTGAAGGAATTGATTCTGAAGAGTTAGAATTGGAATTAATAGATTTTGGTGCTGAAGAAATAGAGGAAGATGAAGACCAAATAATTATTACAGCCTCATTTGAATCTTTTGGTTCTCTACAAAAGCAATTAGAATCAATGGGACATGAGATCGTTGAATCTGGATTTGACAGAGTGCCTACAACTACTTCAGAGCTTAATGAAGAGCAAACTCTTGAGGTAGAAAAGCTTATAGAAAAGCTTGAAAACAATGATGATGTACAAAACGTATATCATACCATGTCCTCTTCTAGTGAATAATTAGCAACTAGGGTAGGTTTAATAGTACCTTCGCGGCATGGAAGGATTTGAGGTTCAAAATGCCGGTACACTTGTAGATGCTTTAACTGCACAGGGTGGATATTCTACGCGAACAAAAGCTAGAAAAGCCATTAAAAATGGTGCTGTTAAACTTGATGGCCAAATCGTAAAAATCCCTTCTACTATTGTTGAGCATGGAATGCTCGTGCAGCATGACAGGAATAGAAATGCCCTTAAGAAAGCTACTGCACCTAAGGTTAGTTTTAACTCAGACAAACCTCCATTTGAGATTGTTTTTGAGGACGACAACTTTCTTGCATATGTCAAACCTTCAGGTTGGATAACAGCATCTCCTAAACCTCAACTTAGCACTTCGTATTCAAGGATGAAATCTTGGCTTGAAAAGAAGTCAAGATCAAATAGTGACTTGCATTTCATAAATAAGATTGAAAAAGATCAAAGTGGAATTTGTCTAATAGCAAAGAATAGAAAGTGGAGAGAATACCTTCAAGAAAATTGGAATGACTTTAGGCAGGGTATATACATACTGGTTGAGGGGCATTTGCCTGCTGATGATGTATTAAAATGTAGGGAAGAGGATGGGGAAAAAGTTGATGTAGCATATCGTACTATGAGAGCTACAGCTCAACATACACTACTTAAAGTTGATGCTCCTATTGAAGCTGTATATCTTGTAATGCCTGCATTAAGAAGAGAAGGATGCATAATAATTGGAAAGGGTAAAAGTGCACCTGATCCATTAAACAGGGAGGGATTACATCTTTTTGCACTAGAAGTAGAAGGAATGAAAGGAGAGGAGTTGCCTGTAAAAACAAGAGTGCCAAGAGAATTCTTAAACTTGATGAAAGGTGGAGATTCTCCAAAACCTGCAAAAAGAAGAGGGCTAAATGTGAAGTTTGGCTCCTCAAAAGGAAATAGAAAATTAAAACAGAATAGAAAATCTAAATAACATGTCTACAAACGTTTACATCGTTTCAGCAACAAGAACTCCTATGGGGAGCTTCCTAGGGTCACTTTCAACTGTGCCTGCAACAGCTTTAGGTTCAACTGCTATTAAAGGAGCATTAGAGCAGGCAGGAATTAGTCCTGACAATGTTGATGAAGTGTTTATGGGTAATGTTTTACAAGCTGGTGAAGGCCAAGCACCAGCTAGGCAAGCTGCTATGGGTGCAGGCATTTCTGAGAATACACCTTGTACAACTGTGAATAAGGTATGTGCTTCAGGCATGAAGGCAATTCATTTGGGAAGAAATGCTATTGCTGTTGGAGAAGCTGATATTGTTGTTGCTGGCGGTATGGAAAACATGTCTCTAGTTCCTCACTATATGTATGGCCGTAGAGGCAGCAAGTTTGGTGACATTAAGTTGAAGGACGGAATGTTAGTAGACGGCCTAACAGATGTATACAACAAAGTACACATGGGAAACTGTGCAGAGCTTTGCGCTAAGGAAAACAACATCACTAGAGAAGACCAAGACGAATTCGCAGTTACTAGCTATAAGCGTTCTGCAGCGGCATGGGATTCAGGGGCATTTGATGCGGAGGTAATAGGTGTTGAAGTTCCACAAAGAAAAGGTGAGCCTGTAGTGTTTGCGAAGGATGAGGAGTATTCGAATGTGAAGATGGATAAAATTCCAGCATTAAGACCTGCATTTGATAATGAAGGTACAATCACTGCTGCAAATGCTTCTACACTAAACGATGGAGCTAGTGCTGTAATTCTTGCTTCAGAGGCTGCAGTTGAGAAGTTTGGTTTAACTCCAATTGCTAAAATCACAGGGGCAGCTGATGCGTCTCAAGCGCCAGAATGGTTTACAACCGCACCTGCGAAGGCATTGCCAATTGCATTAGACCGAGCGGGTGTTAGTAAGGAAGATGTTGATCTTTGGGAGCTAAATGAAGCTTTCTCCGTTGTAGGAATAGCTAATAATAGAATTTTAGGTCTTGATACTGATAAGGTGAATGTAAATGGTGGAGCCGTTTCTCTTGGACACCCACTTGGTTCTAGTGGTAGTCGAATTGTTGTAACCCTAGCTCACGCGCTTAAAAATAGAGGCCTAAAGGTTGGAGCTGCTGGCATTTGCAATGGTGGCGGTGGTGCATCTGCAATTGTAATAGAAGCAGTTTAACTTTACTGACTATGAGTGGTCAGCATAAATTAGTATGTGTTCTATCATGTGTTCCGTTAAGGGCGGAACCAAATGACCGCTCAGAACAAGTAAGCCAAATCCTTGCTGGAGAATCCGTTATTCATCTTGAAGATTGTGATGGAAATTGGTTTAAGCTGAAATCCTGCGAGGATGGTTATGAAGGATTTGCTGATCCAAGGCATTTTCATGCTTTTGTTGATCTTCCTAGGAAAATGATTGTAAATGACTGCGTTGGCAAGAGGGGAGATTCAGTTGCAAATCTTCCTTTAGGAGGTTATGTATATGAGGATGCAAATGGTTGGTTATTAGGTGATCACAGGCTGGAATGTCTTTCATGCTCTTTTGAATCTAAACCAAACACTATTTCAGATGCAGCATTAAGATTTTTAGGGGCACCATATCATTGGGGAGGTAGAACGAAGAGCGGTATAGATTGTTCTGGACTTACCCAAATTTCTTCAAGGCTTATTGGAGTTGATCTCAAAAGAGATGCATCAGATCAAGCATTGCAAGGAGCTTCAATCTCTTGGGAGGAAAGGGGGGAAGATGATTTGGTCTTCTTTGCAAATAGTAAAGGGAAAATCACTCACGTAGGAATTATTACGGCTGAATTAAACATCATTCATGCCTCTGGAGAAGTGAGGATAGATAAGTTAACTGAAGAAGGGATAGAGTATATTGAAACAGGTGAGATCACTCACAAGTTCAGTCACATTCAGCGAGTAGTTTAAGAGTAGAATTTGTCACCTGAACGCGCCATTTCCCTAAGAATAGGGCTCACTCTGTAACGACCGTCACCGTAGTGTTGGGCAAGCGAATCAATGATGTTGATGACTTTAGAAGCACCCCATTCATCTGCCCATTTTAATAGGCCTTTAGGGTAATTAACTCCCTTAGTCATAGCCGTATCAATGTCTTCAACGGATGCAATATTCCAAAAAACAGCATCCGCAGCTTCGTTGATTAACATCGCTATAATCCTTTCGGCTATAGAATATCTAATGTCACTAGCTGAATCTATTTTGAAAAATGATCTAGTGCCATCTTCCTCGTATTTATAAAAACCTCTGCGTGATTTTTTACCTAGCCAATCAGCTTCTACTAGTTTTAGCTGAGTTATGCTTGGTTTGAATCTAGGATCGTAATAGAATGATTTAAATACCGACTCAGTAACAGGGTAATTCACATCGTGTCCAATTAAGTCCATTAGTTCAAAAGGGCCCATTCTGAACTCTTTCTCACGCATTGCAGTGTCTATTGTATCTACATCTGCTAGACCCTCGTCTAAAATTCTCAATCCTTCACTATAGAAAGGCCTTGCTACTCTATTTACAATAAATCCAGGGGTGTCCTTTGCTAATACTGGAGATTTACCCCAAGCCTTCATTAACTCAAGCAAAAGTGTAGGAATGTCATCCCTAGTTTGAAGAGCAGGAATTATTTCTACTAAAGGCATTAGTGGAGCAGGGTTGAAGAAATGAAGGCCCACAACTCTGTTACTTACTCTGCAGTTTTTTGCAAGAGAAGTTATTGAAAGTGAAGAAGTGTTTGATGCAAGGATAGTGTCGTCTGAAACGATAGATTCAAGATTATTGAAAACATTGATTTTTACGTCCATGTTTTCAACTACAGCCTCAATGATTAGATTACAATCTCTTTGAGATTCAAGATCTGTGGTTCTATTTATCCTAGCTTGAATTGCTTTTGCTTCCTCAGATGTCACTCGTTCTTTCTCAACAAGTCTAGCCATGATTTTGGCCAATTTTGAAGCGCTGGTTTTCAGAACATCCTCACTAAGATCAGTAAGTACGACTTCGTGTCCAGCTTGAGAAGCAATTTGTGCAATTCCAGAGCCCATAGCTCCAGCTCCAATAATTCCAATTTTCATCTCTCCTTAAAGTGATTTAGTAATGCAAATTAACGTCTATAAACTCAGACCCCACTTTTATAAATCGATCTATTTTTAAGAGAGAAGATTTAAGTACTTCCAAGCATGAAACTAATTAATGCAGTAAAGTTTAATTCTCAATTGAAAAAAATCGGTAGAGTGTTAGATAAGAACATGAGTTTACTCAAGAAACTAAGGCGCCAGAATAAGGTTTCTAAATGTGCGGAAAAATCATATTCATCGTTACAAAACAATGGATTTGACTTTAATTACCACATACATATAGAATCACTTGTAGACGGTAAACTAGCAATAATGTGCTATGAAGAAGGGTATGTGCTCGAAGCCGATGGAGTTAAGTTATTTCCTTCTTCTAGTTCTTGATTTAGAAGATGATTTCTTTTTCTTCTTTTCGTGAAATGCACCTTTGTAATTTGGGTCAGCTTTTCTCTTCTGGTAATCGATATCCTTTGCCATCTGTTTGGCCTCCCAAGTTGGTGTTTCCTCGACTGGAATAGAATCAGGTAGAATACATTCTTCAATAACGTTATTACCAGGAAGATGTGATTCAACAGCTTCCATGTACATCTTCTCACTAGGATCATAAAGTGTATGAGCAATCCCTTCAGAAAATGCTCGGCCTGTTCTCCCAATCCTATGAACGTAATCAGACGAATTCCGTGGCACAGTACAGTTGATAACAAGTTTTGTTTCGGGCACATCTATACCTCTACTAGCTACATCTGTACTTACAAGGACTCTGATGGTTCCTTCTCTAAATAGAGACATAGAATGCAAACGCGTATTCTGCCCTTTATTACTGTGCAATCCTCTTACGCCGCCTGAAATGGTTCTTTCTAGATATTTAGAAATTTGCTCTGCTTGTTCCTTGGTTCTAACAAACACAAGAGCTCTTTCATCAGCATATTCATTCTCTAAGAGGTGAGCAACATAGTGTAGTTTAGTTCTAATGTTGGGAACTGCGCTTTTTCTCTGTTTAACTGTAGCAACAGGTGTTGCTTGTGGACTGACTTCAATCTTCGTTGGCCAAAGTAGAAACTCTTCGGATAGCTTTTCTACGCGCTCAGGAAATGTTGCGCTGAATAATAGATTTTGCCTTTTGCTAGGGATTACCTCTAAGATGTTTCTTAACTGAGGCATAAAACCCATATCCATCATTCTGTCACATTCGTCCAGAACTAGTGTTTTAATCTTTTTAGTCTCAATACCACCCCTCAGGTACAAATCCATAAATCTACCAGGAGTAGCAATGATAATATCAACACCTTTCTCAAGTTCTTCTAATTGAGTTTTAGGGCCAACACCGCCGTACAGTGCTATCGATCTTAAGTCAGTATACTTTCCAAGTGTTGTAAAAACTTCATAAACCTGAATTACAAGTTCTTTAGTTGGTACAAGTACAAGTGCTCGAGGAGGAAGATCTTGAGCATATTTGATTTTTTGAAGAACGGGCAATGCAAATGCAGCAGTCTTACCAGTACCTGTTTGGGCTATTCCAATAACATCCTGACCTGCTGATATTCTGGGAATTGCCTTTTCTTGAATGGGGCTAGGGTGAGCATAGCCACAATCATCAATAGCATTTAAAAATTGCCTAGTTATTTTGAGTTCTTCAAAAGTCATAATTGTATGCAAAGGTAGTCGTGCTATCTTGCCCCTCTGATGTCTAACAAAGACTTTGAAAATATAAGACCATATTTTGATAGTGAAGTTCCTGAAGTTGTAAGGAAATTATCAGAGGCTTTGGATTGGGTTTCCTTAATGATACCAATCATTGGGGAAGATAATGCTATAGAAATAGCTGAGGCTATGCCTTTAGTTGAAACTAAGGAGGAATTTCAGGATGAGTTGACTTCTCCTTTTTTTGAGGCATTGATAGAGGGTACTACTGCTGGAGTAACTGTGAGCTTCGAAAACAATGACTTGGAAGATTATTTTTCCAAACCCATTCTTCATCTGACAAATCATAGAGATATCGTTTTAGATCCTTCATTAATTAATGTAGCTAGAATGGGTAACGGCTTTTCAGCTACTGAAGTTGGAATAGGTGATAATCTACTAACCCAAACATGGGTTGAAATGCTTGTTAGGATAAATAGATGCTTTGTTGTTCCTAGAAGTGGCAGTGTAAGAGACAAATACAACAGTAGCATTTTAGTTGCATCTTATATAAGACATGCAATTAGTGAAGGGACGTCAGTTTGGCTTGCTCAAAGAGAAGGGAGGGCAAAGGATGGGGCCGATTCAACTTCTCCTGCATTAATTAGAATGTTGGTGTCGAAAGGAGGTGAAAAGGCTTGGAAGGAATTAAATATTTGCCCTGTTAGCATCTCTTATGAATGGGATCCATGTGATGCATTGAAAGTAAGAGAATTGCTTGTTGCTGAAAGGGACGGTAGTTACACAAAATCTAAGGGTGAGGATGAACTGAGTATGGCGCTTGGTTTAACCGAAATGAAAGGAAAAGTGCATATGCATTTCAATAACGCAGTTCCATGGGTTGAGAAAGAAGGTGAAAGAAGGGAAAGAACTCTAGCTGAAAAAATTGATGAAGTTATTTTTAATGGTTACAAGATTTTCCCTAACCAAATACTAGCTGCAAAACACCTAGGTATATCAGTAGATTTAGAAGTAAGTATTACTGATTTAGATAAACGAGAATTCTCTGAAAGACTCAATAAAGTAGTAGATTTTATTGGTGAAGAGTTTCCTAGAAATGTAGTGGAAAATAAGTGGTGCCAAATAACTGTACAGCCTCTACTTAGTCAATTAAGCTTGAGAAGTTGACAACCTCCTACTAATTTCCGCACACACTATTGCTCCTGCAATTGATGCGTTTAGTGATTCTGCACCGCCATTACCAGGTATAGCCCAAATTGTTTGGCCTAAACTTCTTATATCATCAGATAATCCGTGAGATTCAGACCCAACAATAACAGCATTTGGAATTGCTTGGCTGTTGTATAAATCTACTCCTTTAGCGTCTAAAATTGCACAGTTTAGTTTATTTGAAACAATGATTTCGGCTAAATCTGCAACAGCAATTGGGATGTTGAAGACTGAGCCCATTGATGCTTGAATTGATTTAGTGTTCCAAACATCTGCAGTCTTAGGTGAACAAATAACTCCAGCAAACCCAAACCAATGTGCTGTCCTAATTAAAGTTCCAACATTACCAGGGTCATTCAAATTGTCTAGCATTAATAAACAAGGTGTGTTGCCATTGATGTTTTTGGTAGCTAATTCACAAATTTGATTTGCGTCGTAAAGTCTTGGTTTGCCAACAGCTAAAACGCCAGGTGCATTTTTCAAGCTGGACATAATTTCCATGTCTTTTGATGAAACTTTGCATATCTCTACATTGTTTTCAGAAGCAAGCTTGTTTAGCTCAGCGTTTTCTGAGCCACTTGTAGTGTAAATTCGCTCTGTAACAAGAGAACTATTGAGCAATTCACAAACGCCCTTTGCACCTTCAACAACCATTCGGTTTTCTCGAAGTCGGTTCTCTTTTGAGCGCAGTGATTTTACTGAATTTCTTTCGTTTTTTGTCATTATAAGGAGTTGTCTTAAGGCGATGGCAAGTTACGCCTTTACATTTCTTTTATGTTTAACACTGTCAGCTCAAACTGATTCTCCTCTTCTAAAACAATTTGTTTCTGTTGACCAACATATTTCTAGTGAATTGGAAGCGGAATTGGAGGGCTGTTTCATTATTAAAAACACAGGTTGGATGCCAGGTGTTAAGCTTAAAATGAACAAGTTGTTAAAGAGGGAATTAAGTGTTTGGGATGAAGAAAAATTGGAGCGAACAGCCTATAAGATTAATCAAAAGTTAAAGCAATCAGGGTATCTGCATTCTGAAGTGTCGCTAGTCAAAAAGGATAGGGGACATAGTACTGTTGCAAAGTACAAAGTGTCTCTAGGACCTTGTTGGAAGATTGGTAATGTGACTGTAAATTCATTGAATTCAGGAATTAAACCTGAAGAAATTTTGATCAACTCTATAATTCAAAATGGAGATGATTTAGATGTTGAAATGCTTGAATCTGAAAGAGAACGCATATCAGCTCATTTTCAACATTTAGGTTATGCAGCTTTTAATGAAGGGTTTATACACTTTGAGTTAGATACAAGTAGAGCTATTGGTGTTGCTGATGTTGAAATGAGTATTAGAGGCCAAAAACTTGAGGGAACAGATGATTTTTCTGAACACAAAAAAATCAACATTTCTAAGATCACATTTGATCAAAGCCAAATGCACAAGCGCATTGATGATGAGATTTTAGACTATTTGGTTTTATTGCAAGAAGGCCAAACTTTTGACCCTCAGGTCTTTGAAAAAACCTACAGAAGACTTTCTTCGGTTTCTTCTATTAGTTCTGTTCAACTATTAAAGGAGTTTGACGTCAAATTAGGTGAGGACTATGATGAAGTAATTGTAGGTATTGTACTTAAGAGTGCAGCAAGGTATAATTTCTCGTTTGCCATAGATATGACTAGGGCAGACACAAGGTTTGGACCTTTAACGAAAATTACTTGGAAGGATAGAAATTTACTTGGAAGAGGAGATGTGTTGACACTAACAGGTTTGGCATCATATTCTTCTACGCAGTTGTTCTCAAATTCTGAATTAAATCTACTGCCTAATACAGGGGAATTTGGATTGCAGTTATCTTATAGAACAATAGGGCTCCCTTTTAGATCATTGGAAAAACTTCCCAAATCAACTTATGCTCATTCGGAGATTATTTTGACTAGTGCATTTGAAGATAGACCTGAGTATAATAGAATGTTCGCAAATCTGTTTGTTAGGGCTGATTGGATGGAAAATTCTGAAAAACTGAGCAAGATAGTTTTAGATCCAATAAGGCTTAGTTATGTGAAAATTCAAACAGAATATGATTTTGAGCAATGGCTAGATACTGTAGCTGACCCTTTGACTCAATATCGATTTACTGATTATGCTAATCTGGGAAGTAATGTTACATGGTCACAGGGGAAGAAGAATAAAATTTTAGCATCTATAGAATGGTCTGGAGTGTTATCAAGATATTTGGCGCAAGTATTTGGTTTTGAGGCGAATGAAAATGGGACTGTATTTGTGAATTCAGTGCCATTGATAAGATACTTCAGGATAGATGGTTCGTGGAGTAGGTCGTTTAAAATGGCTGCATTAGAAAATGATGAAATTGTAACGAGGTTGAGGTGTGGAAGTGCTTGGGTTGGGAAGGGAACAGATGTCCTCCCTTATGACAGAGCTTTTTTTGCTGGGGGTGCTAATGGCGTTAGAGGTTGGCCTATAAGGGGGCTTGGAGGTTCAGAGGATTTGTTAGGTGTAGGTGATGTTAGAATTGATGCAAGCGTTGAGCATAGAAAGGGAATTAATGAATATTTGACAATAGCGACTTTTGCTGATATTGGTAATGTTTGGGTTCATGATGATGAGAATAAGCTAAACGACATAGCAGGAAGTGCTGGAATTGGATTTAGAATAGATTTAGAGTTCTTCTTGTTTAGATTAGATCTTGCTGCTCGCTTATACGATCCTACACAAAATGAGGGACTAAGGTGGTTGACACAAGGACCACTTAAGGGCGGTATTCATTTTGGCTTAGGACATCCATTTTAATACTCATAACTTAGCACCCTGATTAAAACAGAAAAACATGGGTTGGTTTCAGCGAAATACTGAGGGAATTAAAACAAAATCCGACGAGAGAAAGGAAATGCCAGAGGGCGCTTGGTATAAATGTCCAAGCTGTAAAACAGTAGCCTCATCGCAGGATCATGAGAACTCACTTTGGGTTTGTGACCATTGTGACCATCATGCTAGAATTGGGTCATCGGAATACTTCAGTATTTTATTCGACAATGGAAAATATAGAGAGCTAGCACCTAAAATGTCATCTCTTGATCCATTAGAATTTACAGATAGTAAGCCATATCCAGATAGAATAGAAGCTGCAAAGAAAAAGACTGGATTAAATGACGCTTTAGCAGTTGCTTCAGGTGATATGTGTGGGGCTCCAGTAGTAATAGCATGTATGGATTTCTCTTTTATTGGAGGATCTATGGGTTCTGTAGTAGGAGAGAAAATTGCCAAAGGAATTGATCACGCATTGAAAAAAGGTGTTCCATTTATATGCATATCTAAATCTGGTGGAGCAAGAATGATGGAAGCAGGTTTGAGTCTTATGCAGATGGCAAAAACAAGTGCCAAACTCTCAATGCTAGGAAAGGCGGGATTGCCATATATCAGTGTCCTTACAGACCCAACAACAGGAGGGGTTACAGCATCTTTTGCCATGTTGGGGGATTTGAATATTGCTGAACCAAATGCTCTCATAGGATTTGCAGGCCCTAGAGTAGTAAAAGAAACAATTGGCAAGGATTTACCTGAAGGATTTCAACGATCTGAATTTGTGTTAGAACACGGTTTTTTAGACATGATTGTTGACAGAAAGGATTTGAAGGAAAAGTTAGGTTTTGCATTAAAAATGCTTCATACTGCTAACTAACATTCGGCATTTAACTATTTGTGTACGATTAGCTGAGAATTGACGTATCTTTGCGCCTCATTTTATTATTAGCATCACGAACATCTAAAGATTTCGAACAATGTACTATTTAGACTCAGCGAAGAAGAAAGAGTTCTTCAAAAAGCACGGAAAAGGAGAAGCAGATACTGGATCTCCAGAAGCTCAAGTAGCAATGTACTCATTCCGTATTGCACACCTTACAGAACACCTAAAGGAAAATCGTAAGGATTACAACACACAGAGAGCACTAGTAAACCTAGTAGGTAAGCGTCGTAAAGCCCTTGATTACCTAATGGCTAAAGACATTACTCGCTACCGTGCTATCGTAAAAGAATTAGGATTACGTCGATAATCCAGTTTCCCCTTTTAACGGGGATTCACTTACATATTGGTATTGTTTTTGCTACAAAACCTGCGGCAAATAGCTGCGTGTCTATAGGCTAAACAAAGAAGATGAAGAAGAAGTAAAGAAGAAAAATTAGATGAATTACACGGTAAACAACCAAACAATAGATCTCGGCAACGGGCGTGAGATCTCATTAGAGACAGGAAAATTAGCCAAACAAGCAGACGGTTCAATTGTACTTAAGTCGGGTAACACAATGCTTCTAGCTACTATTGTTAGTAGTAAGGAAGTAAGAGATGAAATCGACTTCCTACCACTAACGGTAGATTATAGAGAGAAATATGCATCAGCAGGACGCTTTCCAGGCGGTTTCTTTAAAAGAGAAGCAAGACCATCAGATAGCGAAGTTCTTGTTATGCGTTTAGTAGATAGGGCTCTTCGCCCAATGTTCCCAAAGGATTACCACGCTGGAACACAGGTAATGGTACAACTTATGTCAGCTGACGAAGAAGTAATGCCAGATAGCCTTGTTGGTCTTGCAGCAAGTGCATGTATCGCAGTGAGTGACATTCCTTTTAATGGACCAATTTCTGAAGTTAGAGTTGCAAGAGTTAATGGTGAGATGATCATCAATCCTTTGCGTTCAGAGTTAGCGGAAGCGGACATTGACTTAATGGTAGCAGGTACTGTTGACAGTATAGTTATGGTTGAGGGTGAAATGTCAGAAGTAAGTGAAGCTGAGATGGTTGACGCAATCATAGCAGCAGGTGAGGCGATTAAAATTCAGTGTGAAGCCCAAATTGAACTTGCAAAAAAGGTTGGAACGTTTGGCATAGAGCGTGAGTACTGTCACGAAGAACACTGTGAAGACTTAAAGTCTAGGGTTGATTCACTTTACCCTAAAATGTTTGAAGCAGCTCAAAAGGGAGCTTCAAAATCAGAGCGTAAAGAGGCATTTAAAGCAATTTCAACTGAATTTGTTGACTCTCTTTCTGAAGAGGAAAAATCAGAAAAAGCATTCATGCTTAAGGGCTACATCCACGATGTACAAAAGAAAGCAGTTAGAGATTTAGTGTTGAACGATGGAGTTCGTTTAGACGGAAGAGCTACAACAGATATTAGACCTATTTGGGGAGAAGTTGACTACCTACCAGGTTGTCACGGTTCTTCAATTTTCACTAGAGGAGAGACTCAGTCATTAACTACACTAACTCTTGGAACTAAGCAAGACGAGCAGTTAATAGATGGTGCCCTTGAAAAAACTACAGAAAAATTCTTACTTCACTATAATTTCCCACCTTTCTCAACTGGTGAGGAAAGACCATTAAGAGGAACAAGTAGAAGAGAAGTAGGGCACGGAAACTTAGCACTTAGAGCTCTTAAGCGTGTACTTCCACCAGTTGAAGAGTGTCCATACACTATCAGACTTGTTTCTGAAATTCTTGAATCAAACGGTTCATCTTCAATGGCAACAGTTTGTGCTGGAACTCTAGCACTTATGGACGGAGGTATTAAAATTTCTGCCCCAGTGTCAGGTATTGCAATGGGACTTATCACTGATAAAGAATCTGGAAAGTATGCTGTACTTAGTGACATTTTAGGAGATGAGGACCACTTAGGAGATATGGACTTTAAAGTGACAGGAACTGCAAAGGGTATTACTGCATGCCAAATGGATATGAAGATCCAAGGTATTAGCATGGATGTACTACGTGAAGCTCTTGAACAAGCATGTGATGGACGCCATCATATTCGCGAAGAAATGATGAAGGTTATATCTGAGCCTAGAGATGACTTTAAGTCACACGCTCCAAGAATTGTGACTTTCAAAGTTCCTGGCGATACAATCGGTGCTATCATTGGCCCAGGTGGTAAGATTATCCAAGAACTACAGGCTGAAACAGAAACTAACATCAGTATTGAGGACGTTGATGGAGAGGGTGTTGTTGAAGTTGCAGCTTCTGATAAAGCAGCAATTGAAGAAGCAGTTAAGAGAGTTAAAGCAATTGCTTTCCCTCCAACTGTTGAAATAGGAGAGGAGTACGAAGGAAAGGTTAAGACAATTATGCCATATGGCGCATTTGTTGAAGTACTTCCAGGCATTGATGGTCTTCTTCACGTTAGTGAATTAGAATGGAGAAGAGTTGAGAATGTTGAAGAAGTTCTTAAAGAAGGAGAGTTAGTTAAGTTCAAAGTTGTTGGTAGAGATGCCAAAACTGGTAAGATCAAACTTAGCCGTAAAGTTCTTTTAGAAAAGCCAGAGGGTTATGTTGAACCATCTGAACGTCCTAGAAGAGGCGATCGTGGTGACAGACGTGACAGAAGAGATAGGGGCGATCGTGGTGGTAGAAGGAATGAAAGAAGAGAAAGAAGAGAAGAATCTAACTCTTAATTTTAGACTAAAAACCATTAACACTCCGTTTAATACTCGAATTAACTAAATAAGCATGAGGCAGCTTAAAATAACGAAACAGGTAACTAACAGAGAAACAGCTTCTCTTGATAAATACTTACAAGAGATTGGCCGTGTAGATCTTATTACCGCTGAAGAAGAAGTAGAATTAGCACGTAAAATTAAGGCAGGAGATAAAGCTGCTTTAGAGAAGCTAACTAAGGCTAATCTTCGTTTCGTTGTATCTGTATCTAAGCAATACCAAAACCAAGGCCTAAGTCTTCCTGACTTGATCAATGAAGGTAATCTTGGTCTTATTAAAGCTGCACAAAGATTTGACGAAACTCGTGGTTTCAAATTCATTTCTTATGCTGTTTGGTGGATTCGCCAAAGTATTCTTCAAGCTCTTGCTGAACAGAGCCGTATTGTTCGTTTGCCTCTAAACAAAATCGGTTCAATCAACAAGATCAACAAAGCTTTCGCGAAACTGGAGCAAGAATTCGAGCGTACACCAACAGCTGTTGAGCTTGCAGAATCTTTAGATATGACCATCGACGAGGTTAAGCAAAGCTTGAAGAACGCTGGGCGTCATGTAAGTATGGACGCACCACTAAAGCAGGGTGACGAGAGTTCTTCTACAATGTATGACGTTTTACGCACGGGTGATAGCCCAGCGCCAGACGATCAGTTGATGACAGAGAGTCTCCGTAGAGAAATCGAGAGATCTTTAAAGACTCTGACTCCACGTGAAGCTGACGTTATTCGTCTATACTTTGGCTTAAATGGTGAGCATCCAATGACTTTGGAAGAAATTGGTGAACGTTTTGACTTAACTCGTGAAAGAGTTAGACAGATTAAGGAAAAAGCGATTCGTCGTCTTAAGCATACTAGCAGAAGCCGTATCCTTAAAGGATATTTAGGCTAATATACCTACTTATTGTCCAACATCTTCCACAGGTGAAGACTTGCTAGAGTTCTAAAAGGACTCCATACTTTCGCACGTTCAGCCCAAAACTTCTCAGGCTCTTCCATTGAATAGCCATAAAGTACGCTCATAGCCTTCTTTAATCCTAAATCCCCGGGTGCAAATACATCTGGCCTCTGTAGCTGAAACATTAAGAACATTTGGGCACTCCAAACACCAATCCCCTTAATATCAGTCAACACCTTAATCACTTCCTCATCCGACTGCTCGTGAAACATCGCAAAGTTATCGCAATTAGGTCCAGCAGCTTCAGCAACAGACTTTACATACACTGTTTTAGACCTACTAAGTCCCATAGACCTCAACTCCTCGTCAGCACAATTCAATACATCCTCCGGCTTATACCTAGACCCAAGCCTGTGCTCAAGCCGCCCATAAATTGTAGCAGCAGCCTTAACGCTCAACTGTTGCCCAGCAATAATCCTAACCAAATGTCTGAATGGAGTGTCAGTATCGGGCAATAAAATCTCTCCATTAGACATTACAACATTGAGTAATTTTGGATCAACTTTATTCAAGTGAGAAAGGAAGTCTTGATGATACTGTTTCATGGGACAAAGATGGTCATATTTGCATAATGAGAAATGTCATGAGGAAATGGATGTTATTTGTGGTTTTATGTGGTTGTTTGGCTTCAGTGTTCAATAGCTGTACAAAAATCAATTACACAAGCGATCCCTCAGATTTATTAGAATTTTCAAGTGATACAATTTTATTCGATTCTGTATTTACTACTATAGGATCAATTACATTTCCATTGGTTGTTAGAAACCCAAACAGCAATGCACTTCTTATTGATGAAATAGAGCTTGAGGGTGGAACAAGTAGCCAATATCGTATTAATGTAAATGGCATTGGGTTAAATGATGATGGTGATCCATTAACCTACCTTGAAGATGTTACAATCTTCGGAGGAGACAGCATTTTTGTTTTTGTTGAAGTAACAGTTGATCCAACAAACAATACCTCTTCGTTTATAGTAGAGGATTCTATTAGGTTTCTAACCAATACTGTAGAACAAAAGGTAAGTCTTGCTGCTTATGCTAGAAACGCTCACTTTCACCATCAACAAGGGAATTGGTTTAATTACTACAATGAAGTAGATAACATACTAGAGCCAAACGAAGTTTGGTCTAACGATCTGCCTCACGTAGTGTACGGCCAGTTGCGAATAATTCCAGGAAATTCGTTGACAATAGAACAAGGGGCAGAAGTCTATGTGCATGGTGGTAGTGGAATTTGGGTTCAAGGCGGAACACTAGATATAGAAGGAACTTTAGAAAACAAGGTTGTATTCCAGGGTGATAGAATGGATGGAGTTTTTCCTGATGAACCAGGTCAGTGGGGTTTAGAGTTTCCTTTAGAATTTGAACACGAGGGTGAATTAGTTTATTTCACAGCAAATAGAGGGGGTATTTGGTTTGATAGGGCTATGAATTGTAACATCAATCACGCTGTATTTAAAAATGGAACTGTCGGATTGTGGGTTGATAGTTTAGCATCTGGAGCTGATTATGCTCTTAAAATGACAAATACTGAGATTTCAAATATGAGTGCAATAGGATTGGTTTCTCAAGGTGGGTATATTCAAGGAGTAAACAACTTGGTTTATGATTGTGGGGAAGCATGTGCTTCATTTTCGATAGGAGGAGAAATTGTAATGCATTTAAGCACATTTGCCAATTATTGGGTGACTTCTGGTACAGTAAGACAAGGCCCTTCAGTTTATGTAAACGATTGGTATGAAAGTGCAGGGGGTGTAATTCAACACAGGCCATTTACATCCAATACTGAGTTTAGAAATTGCATTGTTTGGGGTAATAATGCTACTCTGGATGATCACGATGAGCTTGTTTCTAACATTTTAGATCCAAGTGTTTATTCTTCACCATTATTTAATTCATGTGGTGTAGATGTTCAATACGATGAATTCCCAATGAGTATTCTGTCAGATAATTGCACTACAGATGAAGAACCTCCTTTCGCCAGTACATCTTCTAGAGATTTCCATTTAGATAATAGTAGCTCAATATGGGAGGGGATTAGCTCAATACCACCATTTTCTGCTGCAGAAGTAAGTTTGGATTTAGATGGTGTTAGTAGGTCTACTTTTACTCCAGACATAGGGTGTTATGAAAGAAACTAAGGAGTGGTTTGAGGTTTGGTTTGATACAGACGAGTATCACACTCTTTATGGACATAGAGACACAAATGAAGCTCTTACGTTTGTGGGCCAATTAGTCCAAACCCTTTCTATTAACCCATGTAAAATCTTAGATGCTGGTTGTGGAGCAGGCAGACATGTTCATGTTTGGTCTAAAATGGGTTTTCAGGCACATGGATTTGATTTAAGCCCCAATAGCATTAACCTAGCTATTAAAACTGCATATGAGCAGAATCTTGACTCAAAATTTAGTGTTTTAGATCTGAGAAAACTTAAAGACCAAAAAGGATTTAAGAATCAATACGATATTGTAACAAATCTATTCACCAGTTTTGGTTATTTTCCTAATGAATCAGAACACATTGATGTTGTAGAGGGGTTTGCGTATTCATTAAAGGCGGGAGGTATGTTAGTTTTGGATTACATCAACGCTCCTTATTCTAAAAAGAGGTTAGTCGTTCATGAAACTATTATTAAAGGAAATACTCACTTTGAAATAACTAGAAATTTTAAAGACGGTTTCTTTGCCAAAACCATTTCATACAACGACCCAAAATCCCAAACCCACACTGAACTCGTTAAAGCTTGGTCTCCCCAAGAGCTTTCGAAGCTACTTACTTCCGTAGGTTTGCATGTGAAACATATATATGGTGACTATTCATTGAACGATTATCATGAGGATTCGCCAAGAATGATACTAATAGCTGAAAAGAAATAAATGCTTTTAACTGGTCTAGCTCTTTTTGCAATTGCACTTTTAGGAGGTGCAACTATAGAGACTCTTGGCAACAAGGCTATTAAGAATTTAAATCTAATTCTTGCATTTGGTGGTTCTTATATAATGGGACTGCTATTTCTTCACCTAGTTCCAGAGGCTTATTCATATGGTTCGTCTTTTAATATTGCTGGTGTATTTATTCTTATTGGTTTTTTAGTCCAAATCCTACTCGAATACATTTCTATGGGACTTGAGCACGGTCACGTGCATCTAGATGGACATTGTAAAGACCACGATCATGGAAAAGTTCTTCCTTGGGCAGCAATTATAAGCTTATGTATTCATGCTTTACTGGAGTCTATGCCACTTGCAGAGGGTGCTGACTTAGCAAGTCACGTACATACAATGGGCCACATTCATGTTAATGTAAAACCAACGATGGCTATAGGATCACCGTTATTTATAGGTTTAGCATTACACAAAACTCCGGTTGCATTAGTTCTTATGGGCTTGATGAAGTCTACTGGCACAAATGCAATTACAAGATGGGGAATGTTGGCAATGTTTGGCCTTATGCCTCTAACTGGGATGTGGATTTATGAGACTATTGTCTCTTCTTCAATAGAAATTCCTGGTGGAGTAGGTGCATTTATGGCAGCTGTTCACGGCCTAGTAATAGGAATTCTACTACATGTAGCAACAACAGTTTTATTTGAAACAGGAGAAGGCCACAGATTTAACCTGAAAAAATTAGGGGCAGTTGTGATAGGTTTATTTATTGCCTATGTAACGCTTGGTTAATTTCCAGCAAATATCTCAGTGGCATGAGATTGTGCTTGAGACCAAAAGTGATCATTACTTGGTGACCAAAGATCTTTTTTAGCAAATAATTCGACCATCCTTTCTGTAGGCGCATTTCCAACCAAACTGTCCTGTGCCATAGGACAACCGCCAACACCTCGTATTGCACCATCAAATCGTCTACAACCACCATCAATAGCAGCACTGATTTTTCCCAATCCGTCAGTAAGTTTTAAGTGAAGGTGAGCTCCAAATTCAACTCCAGAAATATCAGCATTTACACTTTCAAAAGCTGATTTTATATCAGATTCACTTGCAGTTCCAACAGTATCACTCAATGCGATGACATTCACTCCCAATTGACTATTAAGCCTTTGGGAGAATTCAACTAACATGTCTGGATGCCATAAATCACCATAAGGATTTCCAAATCCCATACTCAGGTACACAACTAGTCTTTTTCTTGAGTTAACACATATGTTTTGGATTGACTCAAGCCTTTTGAAACCTTGATCTATACTTGAATTGGTGTTTCTATGTTGAAACGTTTCTGATAGTGACAATGGGAATCCCAAATCATCAATGACATCAAAATTACTTGCATCCTCAGCACCACGTTCATTAGCAACAATTACTAATGTTCTAGTTGTTGAATGCGGTAAAATCCCTTCATTAGTTAATTCTTCAATTACTTCGGTTGTGTTTGCCATAGAGGGAATAGCTTTTGGAGAAACAAAAGAACCCATGTCAAGAGTGTCAAAACCTACATTGTATAGTGTTTTGTAATACCCGATTTTATCCTCCGTACTTATTTCATGAGGCCAACCCTGCATAGCATCCCTGGGGCATTCAACTAAATGAATTCTATCCATAAAGCGAATTTAAAGAAGCCTAGCTAATACTTGACCAGTGAATAGAATAAGTGTGGATGAAGAAACTAGTCTTACAAATGGTTTCGGAATAATTCTATGAAATACCCAAACCACAGCAGGCATTATTCCAATAGTTAAGAAGCCATTTGGCACTTCAAAAGCTAACCCATCAATTTTAGACAGAATGAAGATGAAATGGTGTAGGGTAGAAGAGGAGAGTATGAATTCACTCCACAAATTTGGTTTTAAAAAGAAGTAGTATTGTCAATGAATTCACAGTCGTGGACTATGAATTTATACTAGACGAATGTTGTGTTGTCTAGGTCTGAAAACTTTGTTTTACCCTTGAAAAAATAATCTATAATTATACTTTTTTTGTACCTGCCAACTTGGTTTGGGTTATGAGTATTTTGAGCTTCAAGTTCAATTCTCCTTTTTCTTAGAGTTGAAAGTATCATTGAGTAAAAAGCCATATGGGCTTTGAAAATCGAGAAGGAGTATGAAATCTCAAATTTTAGAAGAAAACGAGTCGCAGCTATTCCATCTAAAATCAACCTTTTAAATATAAATGCAGGAGCAAATCCTCTTTCATTTTTTAGTAATAATAGAAGGTTGTTTCTGAAATTGAGAAAAACTTTTTGACTACTAGATTTAGAAAGTGTTCCTCCACCTAAATGAAACACATCAACTCCTCCACTAACTCCTATTTTTTTGCCTCTATTCTTCAGTCTCCAACAAAGATCTATTTCTTCCATATGAGCAAAAAAATCAGAATCTAAACCACCTATTTCTTGCCATGCTATAGTGTCTATGAATAAGGCAGCTCCTGAAGCCCAAAACACTTCTTTGTCATCAGTATAGTTGCCTTCAGCAGACTCAAATGAATCAAACAGTCGACCAGCACAAAACATGAACCCATCCTTGTCTATGTATCCACCTGAAGCTCCAGCATATTCAAAAATAGTAGGAGAGGAGTGGTCTAAAATTCGTGGAGCACAAGCTGACAATCCCAAATCATTCATTGTGGAATTCACTTTGTCGATCCAGCCTTTCGTCACTTCAACATCTGAATTTAATAGTACAATTCTATCAGACTTTATATCGGATAAGCCTCTATTGTACCCGCCTGCAAAGCCGTAATTACTATCTAACTTTTTTATCTTTACACCAGGGTAATTAGATGCAACCCAATCACAACTTAAATCCGTAGAACCATTATCAATTAGTAATATCTCAACACTTTCATTAGTTGAGTATTTAACCACTGATGGGAGATAGGTTTTTAAATGCTCTATCCCATTCCAATTTAATATGGCTACACATGTAGTCATCTTGGGTTGTAATAAAGATCTTCTGGCTCCTCTCTTGAATAAGTGTCACGTGGATTCATCCTATTCAATTGTGAGTTTATTACCTGAGTTCTGTTTTCTCTAGATCTCAGCATTTGTATCCAATCCTCATTCTGTATTTCACCTGGCATGTCAGATTGTAAAATCTCCATACACTCTGTTACAACATGCGGCGCAAAAAATAGGAATCTTCTATTAGTAAAACCGTTTGTGTGGTGGTAATGCCAAATTTCATATGGATAGTAGTCCGTATCGTGATGTCTCTTAACAACAGTGTTTGGCTTACCATATTTAAGATAAACGTATCCCATATCTGTATCAGCACCATGACCAGAACGACATCCTCCAAATGTTGTATCAACTAAAGCAATTTCTCCACAATATTCTCTCCAAGCTTTTTCAGGATCAAGAGGGTTGCGCTTAATCCAAAACTGTTCTAAAAACCCTTGCAACACTGTTATATCGTGAACTTCTTTTAATGTTCTGCCTATAGTGTGTTGCTGTGATGGAGAGGCTAGAGGGAGGTGGTCCTCTAGATGTCTATATAATTCAAATCGATCAGTTATTTCTCTTGCAGAACTTACTTCATTATTATAACCACTAATTATGTTTCTACTAATAGGTACATATTTTTCAGCAATCAAATTTCCATCTCGTGTTCTAGCTTGAACTAAAATACTACCATTAGTTGAAGGTGGAGTAGCAGGTGAGACGGGAAGAACTTCAAATACAGGAGTAACTCCTTTTGCATTTAATCTTTTGTATCGAGTGAAATTTGGATCAAGTATTCCATTTGAATCTGTAAAACCAAACACCAAAAGAAATAACGAGTCCTCACCAACAACTTCATTGATATTATATAATTCAGTGTAGAATTTGAATTGAGTTGCCTCAAGTGGAATTTCTTTTCCTACTACAGGTATCATTTCAAATCCTGATCTAAAAAATTTACTTCCTTTAGATTCTTCACTTTTAGCAAATGCCTCAACTAATAAAATGTCAGAAACTTCAGGTGCTCCAGAGTGGTGCACTTTAACGCCTCTAGTAAATGAATGCTCTGTTTTTGCTTCAATATTTAATGAAATTTGATATTCACTAGGTGGAAGTGTTAGTCTTTCTAAATGTATTTGGTTTGTATTAATTGCCTCAGAAGAATCTTTAAATAATGGGCTTAATAGTGATGTCTTTTTAAATGCCTTTACATCACCTTTAGATTCGGCGATAACAGTTATTTTAGTTGTTGATAGCCAATCTTGTTCAGCTTTTTGATAATTGCATAACTCACCAGGGATGTCAATAATTACATCAATAAATGATGTTTTGTCTATTGTTTTAAACTGAAGTATTTCAATATCAATTTGGCTAAGACTAATATTGGTAGTAATTGCTGATAAAACGCTAAATATTAGCAGTCGAAAGATCATGAACGTAAAGTTAGCTAAAATGATAAGTGATTAAAGTTCGATTGCATTATTTGGGATTACTATCCATCATTCTTTGCCTGATGGGATTACTTCGTGATTCCTCAATTGGAAGTGCTTAAAGCAATCATACCCATATATGCATCTAGCGATGCATACTTGTCTTTTTTCAAACCTTAAAATTTTACTCAAGCAAGCTTGGTAAAATTCAAGTTGTAAAAAACCCATCAGGAAACTGATGGGTTTGTTTGCTTTGCGGAGGCGGAGGGATTCGAACCCCCGGTACCTTGCGGTACGCCGGTTTTCAAGACCGGTACATTCGACCACTCTGTCACACCTCCTGAATTGCGCGACAAAAATACATTATCAGATTCAAATACTCTAATAATTCTTCAACCTCTTTTGAACGATAATTAAGATTATGTTAAATAGAATACTGAAATATCTAATACCCTATCTATAGTGTATTAAATATTAAGATGTTGTGACTGAAGAATTACTTCTGTGTTGCCTTTTTCAAAAGATCATTCATTTGTAAGAACTTCTCATCCTCTTCAGTTCTTGCATAAATGTCTTTTAAGGATCTAATTGTCCCTATATCTTCAGGATTGATTTCAAACGCTTTTTCTAAATACGGTTTAGCTGTAGTAAATAAAGCTTTAGAATCATTTTCTAATTTCTTTTGAGCTGCAGATTCCTTAGATGTCATTCTAGGCTTCCACATATCATTAGCCTTATTTATCCCCTGCACTGCCTGGTTAAAGTATAATGCACCTAAGTTATAGTTAGCATCAAAATACTCAGGATCAACTTCTACAGCCTTTAAATAAGCATTTACCGCTTCCTCTGAATTTCCAAGATTGTCAAAAACAGATCCTAGTGAAAACCAAAGCACTGGGTTTGTAGGATCTTGTTCAGCTGCTAATTGAAGATTAGATTTTGCCTTTTCAAAATCACCACTAGATAAATAAATAT